>JAUXPG010000476.1 GCA_030683915.1 Gemmobacter sp. | reverse complement strand
TTTGTCCTTTGCCGTCGGGCTGTTCATCGTGCATGGCGCCATCGGTCTGGCGTTTGAACAGCGCCGTCCGATGGTGCGGACGCTGCGCGCGCTGGGGGTGCCCCTGCGCGCGCTGATCGCGGTGATGGCGGCGGAACTGCTGCTGCTGGCGCTGCTGGCAGGGGCAATCGGCGTGGCGGCGGGGTATGTCGTCGCGGCGGCGCTGTTGCCCGATGTGGCAGCCACGTTGCGTGGGCTTTATGGTGCCGATGTCTCGGGGCAACTGGCCTTGCGCCCGGCCTGGTGGCTGTCTGGCCTGGGCATTGCGGTGGCAGGCACCGCCGTGGCCGCCGCCGGGGCGCTCTGGTCGCTGGCGCGCATGCCGCTGCTCGCCAGCGCGCAGCCGCGGGCATGGGCCATGGCGCGCGGGCGGGGCCGTCAGGCGCTGCTTGCGCTGGGGCTGCTGGCCGTCTCTGCCCTTCTGGCGCTGGAGGGCCGCGGGCTGATCGCCGGGTTCGCCATGCTGGGCGCGCTTCTGGTGGGCGGGGCGCTGGCGCTGCCCCCCCTGCTGGGCGCGGCGCTGTCGCTCGCGCAGTCGCGCGCCCGCGCCCCAGCGGTGCAGTGGTTCTGGGCGGACACGCGCCAGCAATTGCCCGGCCTGTCGCTCGCGCTGATGGCGCTGTTGCTGGCGATGACGGCGAATGTCGGCGTGTCCACCATGGTGTCCTCGTTCCGGCTGACCTTTACCGGCTTTCTGGACCAGCGCCTTGCGTCCGAACTTTATGTCAGCGCGCAGGACGCCGCACAGGCGGCAGCCATAGTTGCCACCGCGACGGCGCTGGCCGACGCGGTGCTGCCCCTCCAGTCGGTTGACCGCCCCGTGGTGGGCCAACCGGCCGAGATTTACGGCGCGCGCGACCACGCCACCTATCGCGACAACTGGCACCTTCTGCGCGCGGTGCCGGGCGCATGGGATGCACTGGCACGGGGCGAAGGGGTTCTGGTCAACGAACAGTTGTTTCGCCGTGCAGGGCTTGACCTTGGCTTTCCGGTGGCCGTCACCGCCGATCTGACGCTGCCGGTGCTGGGCGTGTACGGCGATTATGGCAACCCCATCGGGCAGGTCATTCTGACCGAACCGCTTTTCCGCCAGCACTTCCCCGATGTCACCGCGCTGCGCTTCGGGCTGCGGGTGGCGCCCGACCGGGTGCCTGCGCTGCGCGCGGCGCTGACCGAGAGGGCCAATGTGCCGGGCGGCGCGATGATCGATCAGGCGGCGGTCAAGGCGCTGTCGCTCGCGGTGTTTGACCGCACCTTCACCGTGACCGCCGCGCTCAATATCCTGACACTGTCGGTCGCGGGGTTTGCGATGTTGATGAGCCTGCTGACCTTGGGCGCAATGCGCCTGCCGCAACTGGCGCCGGTCTGGGCGCTCGGGCTTACGCGCGCCCGGCTGGCCACTCTGGATCTGGTGCGCGCCGTGGTGCTGGCGGCGCTGACCGGGGCGCTGGCATTGCCGCTGGGGCTGGCGCTGGCCTGGGCCCTGTTGGCGGTGGTCAACGTCGAGGCGTTTGGCTGGCGGCTACCGATGCATCTGTTTCCGCTGGATTATCTGCGCCTTGGCGGGTTTGCCCTGCTGGCAGCCGCCGGCGCGGCGCTGTGGCCCGCGTGGCAGTTGTGGCGCATGCCACCGGCGCGGCTGTTGGGGGTGTTCCGCCATGAACGCTAGGGCGCTGCTGCTGGCCCTGTTGCTGCCATTGCCTGCGCTGGCGCAGGGGTTTGCGGGCCTTGGCTCGGCGCCGGGTGCCTTTGCCACGCCCTCGCCGGACACCGTGCTGACCTTCCCCGCCGATCACGGCCCGCACCCCGATTTCCGCATCGAATGGTGGTATCTTACCGCCAACCTGACCGGCCCCGACGGCACGCCCTATGGCCTGCAATGGACGCTGTTCCGCACGGCCCTTGCCCCCGGCGAGGCACCGGGCTGGCAGTCGCCGCAACTGTGGATGGGCCACGCCGCCGTCACCACGCCCACCGCGCATGTCGTGGCTGAACGCCTGGCCCGTGGCGGGATCGGACAGGCGGGGGCGCAGGCCGCGCCGTTTGCCGCCTGGATCGACGACTGGGCGATGCAGGGGCCCGACCTTGACCGCTTGCGCCTGACCGCTTCGGGGGCGGAGTTTGCCTATGACGTCAACCTGACCGCGACCGGGCCGCTGGTGCTGCACGGCCAGCAGGGGTATTCGGTGAAATCAGCCGCCGGGCAGGCCAGCCACTATTATTCGCAACCGTTCTTTCAGGTGTCGGGCACCCTGACCCTGCCCGATGGCGCGGTGCCCGTGACCGGCACCGCCTGGCTGGACCGGGAATGGTCCTCGCAGCCCTTGGCGCAGGACCAGCGCGGGTGGGACTGGTTTTCCCTGTCCTTCGACAGTGGCGCGAAACTGATGGGCTTTGTGCTGCGCGGCACCACCGATTACACCGCAGCGACATGGATCGCACCGGATGGGGGGACGACTGCCTATCCCGACGGCGCCTTCCGCGCCACACCGCGCGCAACCCATAGCGTCGCGGGCCGCACCTTGCCGGTGGACTGGCAGGTCAGCCTGCCCGACAAGGGCGTTGATGTAACGGTCCGCGCGCTGAACCCCGATGCCTGGATGGACACATCGGTGCCCTACTGGGAAGGCCCGGTGACGGTGACAGGAAGCCACGGCGGCGTCGGCTATCTGGAAATGACCGGGTACTGAGGCCCGCCAAAGGCAATGGTGGGCGGTGAGGGACTCGAACCCCCGACATTCTCGGTGTAAACGAGACGCTCTACCAACTGAGCTAACCGCCCTGCCCGCCCCGTGACTAGCCCAAGCGCAGGTCAGGTGCAAGGGTCGCCGGGGGCCGAGCGTGGGCCGACCCGCAAGATGCGCCAGAATGCGAAAGACCCCGGAAATCCGGGGCCTTTGCATATCATGGTGGGCGATAACGGATTTGAACCGCTGACATCTTCGATGTGAACGAAGCGCTCTACCGCTGAGCTAATCGCCCGATGCCGCGGGGTTTACCCTCACTCGTCTTCGGGTGCAAGGGGGGTTTCGCCGTCTTTCTTGCCCTTGCCCTTGCCCTGCATCACGCGCAGCGTAATGCCGGGGCCGGTCGCGCCTTCCTTCTTCGGGCGGACCTTGCCACGGCCGAGCGGCGGCAACGCGAAGGATTCGCCCCGTGCCAGCGATTCCCCCAGTTCGGCCAGCACGGCGTCAATCACCGGGCGGGCGGTGGCGCGGTTGGCGCCCGAACGGGCCAGAACCCGGGTCATGAATTCCTTGGCCTTCATGGTGCCGCCTTCCGCGGGGCCGGTCACTGGCTCGGCCTTCGGCGCGGCGGCCGCCTTGGCTGCGCGCGCGGCCTTGGCTCCGGCCCCTGCCCGCGCCGCCTTGCCCGCACCGGCGGCCTTGCCCGCACCCGCCGCTTTGCCGGCGCGTGCGCCCTTGCCTGCTCCGGCACCTTTGCCCGCGCCGCCACCGGCGCCTTTGCCGCGCCCTTTTCTGGCGCCAGCCGGGGCTGCTGCGGCATCCTGCAGATCTGTTTCGTCGGACATTTCAATACCTTTCTGATTAAGCGTCAGCGCGCAGCATACTGACTTGCCGCATTGCAACAAGTGGGATTCTCGGAGCGCCGCACCGCCCTGCCGCCCAACGGCAAAGGGCCGCCATCGCTGGCGGCCCCCTGTCGGATTGCGGTGCGCGGTCAGTGCGCGGTGCGGCCTTCGCGGGCCGAATCCTCGGCCTTGCGGGCGAGCGCCGCCGCCTCTTCAGCGGCCTCGTCCCATTCCACCGGCTCGGGCTGGCGGACCAGAGCGCGCGCCAGAACCTCGCGCACATGGCTGACGGGAATGATCGTCAGCCCCTGCTTCACGTTGTCGGGGATATCGCGCAGGTCTTTCGCGTTCTCCTCGGGGATCAGCACGGTGGTGATGCCGCCGCGCAACGCCGCCAGCAGCTTTTCCTTCAAACCGCCAATCGCCATCGCATTGCCACGCAGCGACACTTCGCCTGTCATGGCGATGTCCTTGCGCACCGGAATCCCGGTCAGCACCGAGACGATGGACGTGACCATCGCCAGACCGGCCGACGGCCCGTCCTTCGGTGTCGCCCCGTCGGGGACGTGGACGTGGATGTCCATCGCCTCGAACTTGGGCGGCTTGACACCGATCTGCGGCGCGATGGAGCGCACATAGCTTGCCGCGGCGTCGATGGATTCCTTCATCACATCGCCCAGCTTGCCCGTGGTCTTCATCCGGCCCTTGCCCGGCAGCTTCAATGCCTCGATCTGCAACAGATCGCCGCCGACCGATGTCCAGGCAAGCCCGGTCACGACGCCGACCTGATCTTCCTTTTCGGCCAGACCGTAACGGTGGCGCCGCACGCCCAACATCGTGTCCAGCCGCTCGGGCGTTACCTCCACCGCGGTTTCCTTGCGCTTGACGATTTCCGTCAGCGTCTTGCGCGCCAACTTGGCGATTTCGCGCTCCAGGCTGCGCACCCCGGCCTCGCGGGTGTAGTACCGGATCACATCCGTCAGCGCCGCGTCGGTCAGGCTGAATTCGCCCGCCTTCAGCCCATGCGCCGCAATCTGCTTGGGGATCAGGTGCTGACGCGCGATTTCGGCCTTTTCATCCTCGGTGTAGCCCGCAAGCGGAATGATCTCCATCCGGTCCATCAGCGGCCCCGGCATGTTGTAGGAGTTCGCCGTGGTGATGAACATCACGTCGCTCAGGTCGTATTCGACCTCAAGATAGTGGTCGACGAAGGTGCCGTTCTGTTCCGGGTCCAGCACCTCCAACAGCGCAGATGCCGGATCACCGCGGAAATCCTGCCCCATCTTGTCGATTTCATCGAGCAGGATCAACGGATTGGTGGTCTTGGCCTTCTTCATCGACTGGATAATCTTGCCCGGCATCGACCCGATATAGGTGCGCCGGTGGCCCCGGATTTCGGATTCGTCGCGCACCCCGCCCAACGAGATGCGGATGAACTCGCGCCCCGTGGCCTTGGCCACCGATTTGCCCAGACTGGTCTTGCCCACACCCGGCGGGCCGACCAGACACAGGATCGGGCCTTTCAGCTTGGCCGAACGGTTCTGCACCGCCAGATATTCGACAATGCGTTCCTTGACCTTCTCAAGACCGTAATGGTCGGCGTTCAGCACGTCCTCGGCGCGGCCCAGATCCTTTTTGACCTTGGACCGCACGCCCCAAGGCACGCCCAGCATCCAGTCCAGATAGTTGCGCACCACGGTCGCCTCGGCGCTCATGGGCGACATGGACTTCAGCTTCTTGATCTCGGCCTCGACCTTGTCGCGGGCTTCCTTCGAGAGCTTGGTCTTGGCGGCGCGGGCCTCCAGTTCGGCAATCTCGTTCTGGCCTTCCTCGCCGTCGCCCAGTTCCTTCTGGATCGCCTTCATCTGCTCGTTCAGATAGTATTCGCGCTGCGTGCGCTCCATCTGCGATTTGACGCGGCTCTTGATCTTCTTTTCGACCTGCAGGACCGACATTTCGCCCTGCATGTGGCCATAGACATGCTCCAGCCGCTCCGCGACATCAAGCATTTCCAGAAGCTTTTGCTTCTGCGCCACGGTGATCCCGAGATGGCCGGACACAAGATCGGCCAACCGGGGCGATTCGCGCGTCTCGGCCACGGCCGACAACGCCTCTTCGGGGATGTTCTTCTTGATCTTGGCGTAGCGTTCGAATTCGTCCGCGACACTGCGAACCAGCGCCTCCACCACCTGCGGGTCACCCGGCAGTTCGGTCAGGCGGGCGCATTCGGCCTCGAAGAAGCTGTCATTGGGCAGGAATTTCGTGATCCGCACGCGCGCACGCCCTTCGACCAGCACCTTCACGGTGCCGTCGGGCAGCTTGAGCAGCTGGAGCACATTCGCCAGCACGCCGACCTTGTAAATCCCGTCAGTCTTGGGATCGTCCTGCGTGGGGTCGATCTGCGACGACAGCAGGATCTGCCGGTCTTCGGACATGACCTCTTCCAACGCCCGCACCGATTTCTCGCGCCCTACGAACAGCGGCACGATCATGTGCGGAAACACCACGATGTCGCGCAGCGGCAAAACCGGGTAGCTGGGGGAAAGCGTTTCGTTCATCATCGTTCCTTAGCTGGCAGGAAGGCACCGGCCCCGAGGGTATCCGGCAGCACCCGGCCTTCCCCTGTCAAGGGACCATATGTGGCGCGCGGCGGGCCGAATTTCAACCACGCCTTTTGTTCGAATGTCGCGTGACTTATGCCAACGCGCGCGGCGGGGTCACCAGAGCCCGGTAATCGCCCGCCAGGCCAATGTGCCGCGCCGTGCGAATTCGCTGCGCGGCAGGGTGCCGGCGGCCAACCGCCCCGGTTCGCGCGCCGCCCGCGTCAGGGTCGCCGCCGCCTCGGCGCCGGTCAGAAGCGCAGGCAGCGCGACACGCGGCACGGCACGCCGCTGGGCCCGTGCCGTCGCAATGCGCGCAAGGCCCGCGCGGGCAAGCGACGCCACGGCGCCGGGCGACGGATCGGGCAAGGGGTGGCGGCCATGCGCGGTCAGCGCGGGCACCGCCTGCAACCAGCCCGCCAGCGCCGCCGCGCTGCCAAAGGCCCGCACCGCCGCCTCCGCCCCCGGCCCCGCCCCGAGCGCCCGCGCGGCCAGCCACATCAACCCGCCGCCGGTCGCCTCGAGATGCCGCCACAAGGCATTGCTGTCGGCAAAGGGATCGGCCCAGCAATCCCAGCGCCGCGCCTCGACCAGATCGCCCAGAATGGCCGCCGCCCCCAGATCGCCGCGCAAAAACCCGCACGCCTCCAGCACCGGATGCGGCGGCGCCACCCCCTGCCCCAGCGCGGCCACCGCATCCGCCCACCATTGCAGGCGCATCTCGCAGACCAGCGGCTCGTCACTGGCCCATGCCGCGCGCGCGATCTCGAGGTTGAGCGCATAGATCGGATACAGCACCGCCTGCGCCGCGTCGGATGCCGCGCGGGTGACGGCGTGGCGGTCTGGGTCGGCCTCTGCGACCATCTCGCGGCACGATTCAAGGGTCATGGCGACAGCGGCTCCACAACAGTCAGGCGATAGCCATAATCCCCGCCATGGGCACGCCACAGCGCGATTTCGGCCCGGAACGCGGCCAGCACCTTCTGCATCTCGGGGTCCGGGTCAGCGGCCAAAGCGGCCATCCGCCGGGCGAGCGGGCCATAGTAGGCGCCCCACGCGGCGCGCGGCATCCACGATCCGGCCAGCACCCGATAGCCCGACGCGGCAATGGCCCGCTCCAGACCGGGCACATCCGTGATGGCCGGATAGTCAAGCTGCCAGAACGCACGCGCCTCGGGCGATGGGGCGGGCGTGGCCCAGCACAGGTCGGTAAACGCCACGCGCCCCCCCGGTTTCAGCGCCCCGCGCCACGCCGCCAGACAGGCGCCTACCCCCGGCCCATAGACCGCGCCGCCCGACCAGATCAGGTCGAACGGGCCGCCGGGGGGGGCGAGCATGTCACCGACATGCGCCTCGGCCTGCGGATGGGCGGCGCGGACATGGGCGATGAACGGCGCGGCCATGTCCACGGCAACCACCCGGCCCTGCGGAACGGCGGCCAGCAACGTGGGCAGGTCCGCGCCGCGCCCGCAGCCCGCGTCCAGCACCACCGCGTCTGGCGCCAGCCCCCGCAACACCGCAGCCAACGCCCGCGCGTCGCCCGGCGCGCAGCGGTCCAGCCCGTCGAACAGCCGCAGGATCGCGCTCATCCCGGCGCCTGATCGCGGATCAGCTTCCACACGATCGCATCCAGCAGCGCGGAAAAGCTGGCATCGACGATATTGGCACTGACCCCGACCGTGGACCAACGCCGCCCCTGCCCGTCCTCGCTGTCGATGATGACGCGGGTCACCGCCTCGGTGCCACCTTGGGTGATACGCACCTTGAAATCCACCAGTTTCATGTCGGCGATGCTGGCCTGATACGGGCCCAGATCCTTGGCCAGCGCCTTGGCCAGCGCGTTGACCGGGCCACGGTCGGTGCCGCCTTCGTCCATCGATTCCGACACCGACAGCACCTTGCGGTCACCGATCTTCACCACCACCACAGCCTCGGAAATGCTCACCATCCGGTCATAGCGGTTCTTGCGCCGCTCCACCGTCACCCGGTAGCGCTTGACCTCGAAGAACGCAGGCAGCAGCCCCAGTTCGGCCCGCGCCAGCACTTCGAAACTCGCCTGCGCGCCGTCATAAGCATACCCCTGATCCTCGCGCTCCTTGACCACGTCCAGAATGCGGGCCAGACGCGGATCGCCCGGCGCAACCTCGATCCCCGCCGCCGCCAACCGCGCGCGCAGGTTCGACTGCCCGGCCTGATTGCTCATCGGGATGATGCGGGTGTTACCGACCAACGCCGGGTCGATATGCTCGTAAGTCGTGGGGTCCTTGAGGATCGCGCTGGCATGCAACCCCGCCTTGTGGGCAAAGGCGCTGGCGCCGACATAGGGCGCACTGCGCAGCGGCACCCGGTTCAGGATGTCGTCCAGCTGCCGGCTCAGCCGCACCATCCCGGCCAGCGCGCCGGGCCGGATGCCGGTGTCATACCGGCTTGCATAGGGCGGCTTGAGCAGCAGCGTGGGGATGAGCGTGGTCAGGTTGGCATTGCCGCACCGCTCGCCCAGCCCGTTCAACGTGCCCTGCACCTGCCGCACCCCGGCATCCACCGCCGCCAGCGAACAGGCCACGGCGTTGCCGGTATCGTCGTGACAATGGATGCCAAGCCGGTCGCCGGGCAACCCGGCGGCAATCACCTCGGCCACGATCCGCCCCACCTCGGCCGGCAGCGTGCCGCCATTGGTGTCACACAGCACCACCCAGCGTGCCCCCGCCGCATGCGCGGCGCGCAGACACTCCAGCGCGTAGCCGGGGTTCGCCTTCCAGCCGTCAAAGAAATGCTCGGCGTCAAACAGCGCCTCGCGTCCTTGGGCGACCATATGCGCGACCGACTCGCGGATCGCGGCCAGATTCTCGTCCAACCCGACCCCGAGCGCGGTGCGGACATGGAAATCATGGGTCTTTCCCACCAGACACACCGCCGGCGTGCCCGCATTCATCACCGCCGCCAACACGTCGTCATTGGCAGCCGACCGCCCCACCCGCTTGGTCATGCCAAAGGCGGTGAACACGGCCCGCGTGGGCGGGCGCGCGGCGAAGAAATCGCTGTCGGTCGGGTTCGCCCCCGGCCAGCCGCCCTCGATGTAATCCACACCCAGCGCATCGAGCGCCTGAGCGATCTGCACCTTCTCGGCGACCGAGAATTGCACGCCTTGCGTCTGCTGCCCATCGCGCAACGTGGTGTCATAAAGATAGAGCCGCTCGCGCTGTCCCTCGAAGGGACGCTCGGCCTGATCCAGCAAATTCAAGGACATGCCTGCCCACCTTTACCTTTCGTCAAGACTTCGCCCCCAATCGCTCCGACCAAAATATCCTCGGGGGGTGAATTGGCCGCAGGCCAAGAGGGGGGCAGACAGCCCCCCTTGCCCGCCCCGGCCAGCCGGCCCGCCGCTTGCCCGGCACCAAAACCCCGCCCCGGACTTGATCCGGGGCCTCACGCGCGCCGCAGAGGTCCCGGGTCAGGCCCGGGACGGGGGGCTGGGCGGCGGGCGTCATGCAAGGCCGTCCAGCTTGGCGGGGTCGAAGCCGGGGCCGGGGACAAGTTCGACCCCGGCCTTGGACATCCGCACCTCGACCCCTGCGGCGACAAGGGCGGATTTCAGCGCGTCGACGCCCGAGAAATCCTTGGTCGCCATCGCGGTTTCGCGCAGGCCGGACAGGCGCGCGGCAAGCGCGGAGAGGTCAGCGGAACCGACCCAATCCCCCATGTCGTCGCCCAGCAGGCCAAGCAGGTTGGCCGATGCCTTGAACCGCGCCAGACCCGGCCCACCGATTTCCAGGGACTTGAACAGCGTGTGCAGACGGCTGAGCGCCTCGTGCGTGTTGAGGTCATCGCCAAGCGCCTCAACCACCGACGGATCGGGCGCATCGGCCGCGGCGGTGTCCTTCGTCCAGTCCCGCCACTTGCGCAGGGTCTTTTCCGCCTCGCGCGCCTTGT
>JAUXPG010000304.1 GCA_030683915.1 Gemmobacter sp. | reverse complement strand
GACCGCCAAGGCATCCACCGCCGTCCTGCTTCAGGTCGGCAGTGGCGAGGTCAGCTTTGGCCTGCGCGGCGCAAATGGCCAGCCGGTCGCCATTTCGGCCGCGGTCACGGACAACAGCCTGGTCGAGCTTGCCGCACGCATCACGGCGACGGCACCGGAAACCGGGCTGCGCGCGGAACTTGCGCCCGACGGGCAAAGCCTGCTGGTCGTCAGTGACCAAGGCGACGACATCAACATCACCGACTACCGCCATGCAGGCGGCGGCGCGCTGACGCTGACCGAGGCGACAGCCGCGGGCCAGCCCTTGGGCGGCACCGCACGGCTGGATGCGACGAACACAACCGCCCGGATTGCGGGGCAAGTGGCCCTGAGCGGGGCCGCCGCCTTTACGGCAACGGTGTCTGACCGGACCATAGCCTCGGTCGCGGACGCGGCGGACCGGGGGATGTTCACCTTGACCAGTGCCTCGGCCGGGGCAGTGCTGCGTCTGGCGCCGGTTTTTGACCCGGCGGTGGATGCGTCCGGGCAAAGTGGTGGCGCGGCCTTTGCCTCGGGCACACGCTACAGCGTGACGGTGGGGACGACGACGGCCACCATAGCTGCGGCAGAGATCGGCGCGGCGTCGGGCGCTGACGTGGCGCAGGCCTTGGCACAAGCGCTGCGTCAGGGGACGCCATCGACGGACCTGACCGGCACGCCGCTGGCCGGGCCACCCCCAGACGGCGCGGGGCTGGACCTTATCGTGGATGGCCAGCCCTACCGGCTGGCGATGGAAAACGGGAACCCCGTGGTGACCGGGCCCGAACCGGGCCGGGTGATGGCGCGTTTCGGGGCCGACAACCGCATGACGCTGACACTGGCAGGCAGCACGGATGGGGCGGGCATCCGGGTCGCGGATCCGGGGTCGCCGCAGGCGGTGCAGTTCGGCCTTGGCGCTGACGCGGTGCAGACCATCCGCGGGGCGGGCCTTGTCCTTGCCGACATTCCGCCCGAAGGCGTGGACATTCCCCTCACCCTCGGCGGAGTGGCGCATGCC
The DNA here is from genome assembly GCA_030683915.1 of Gemmobacter sp. Lineage (GTDB taxonomy): Bacteria > Pseudomonadota > Alphaproteobacteria > Rhodobacterales > Rhodobacteraceae > Wagnerdoeblera. Next base: position 7,532 of record JAUXPG010000304.1, on the reverse strand, counting down.
CTGTCCGTGCGTGTCGTGGACGGGCTGGTGACGGTGGCGGCACCGGCGGGCTTGCCGGGGATGGCGCGTGTTGACGCCGAAGGCCGCATCACCCTTGCGCTGCCACAGGCGGCAGGTGCGGTCGCCATCGGCGCGGCCCCGGCTGCGGGGTTTGCCACCTTGGGGGCCGCTGTCGCGGTCAGCGGAGGCAGCCTTGTGATCAGCGCGGGGGCCGGGCGGCCCCACCTGTCCTTCACCGGCGAAAGCCTTGCACCGCAGCGGCTTGGCCTTCAGGGGTTGCCGCCCGAGGATCTGCTGGTCGGCATGACGGGGGCCGGGCCGCTGACGCTGGCAGGCGCGGCCACCGCAGGCACCGCAGGCCAGCCAGCCCTGACCCTTGTGATCGTCGATGCGGCCAAGGGCGAAGTGGCGCTGACCGATGCACTGACCGGCGACCGGATCGCAAGCGGCCAGTTGGATGCCGAAGGCCGTGTCACCCTTGGCGGCCATGCCTTCACCGTGGGGCCGGGCGCACGCACCGGCGACCGTTATACACTGTCGGCGGCACCCGCCGGGTCGGCGGATGGCGAAAACCTGTCCGGCCTGCTGGACGCATGGAGCGGGGCAGGGGGGCTGACCGAACGGTTCGGCCTGATCGTATCCGATATCGGCAGCCAGACCGCCGCGGCCAAGTCCGCCCAGACCACGGCGACCGGCCGCCATGCCGCCGCCCGGATGACCGAGGCCGAACTGTCAGCCGTTGACCTTGATACCGAAGCGGGGCGGCTGTTGTCGCTGCAACAGGCCTATCAGGGGAACGCCAAGGCGCTGACCGTCGCGCGTGACCTGTTCGACACCCTATTGAAGGCGATCTGATCATGACCATCGGGAATGCCCTGTTCGCGCAACTGACCATCGCCCGGTTCAACCGGGTGGACGAGGATATCGCCGCAGTGCAGTCGCGGATCGCGGAAGGAACCAACGATCCGCGCGCCTCGGCGGACCCCGGACGCGCCGCACAGCTATCGGCGGGGCGCGAACAGCAGATGCGGCTGGCGGCGTTTCTGTCCAATGCCGATGCGGCCGCCAACCGGCTGTCGCTGACCGACAGCACGCTGGCCGCCATGTCGGATGTGATGCGGCAGGTGCGCCAGATGGCGCTGGAGGCGGCCAACACCGGCACCGCCTCAACCGCGCGGGAAATTCATGCCAACCAGTTGAACCAGTATCGAAGTTCGCTGATCGCACTGGGCAATTCGCGGGATTCGTCGGGCTTTCCACTGTTCTCCGGCTTGTCGGGCACTACCCCCTTCAGCGAAAGTGCGGGCACCGTCCGTTATACCGGGGATGCCGGGCAGGTGCAGGTGCAGGTGTCGGAATCGCTGCGCCTGCCCAATGGCCTGAGCGGTGATGCCGCTTTGATGAACGTGCCCACGGCCAATGGCCGCCAAAGCGTCTTTGGCATGATCGACGATCTGCTCGCCAGCCTGACGACGCTGGCCGATACCGTTGCCACCGCCGGCTTCATGGGAACCGCACGGCTGGATCTGCCGTCGGGCGCGGGCGCTGTGGCCACAGCGGTCACGCTGACCGGACCGGCGGGCAGCGCCGCCGTGGTCCTGCCCCCCGCGCAGGACAGGCCCGGTGGCGTGGTCGATGCGATCAACGCGCGCACGGCGGAGACCGGCGTGTCGGCCACGCTTGACCCCGACAGCGGCGCCATCGTGCTCGCAGCCGCCGGACAGGTCACACTGTCGGGGCTGGAAACCGACGGCGGGCCTGCTGTGCTGGCCACGCTGACCCCGCTGCAAGGCGATGGCGCACCGCTGCGGCTGCGCGCGGGGCGTCTGGACGATGGGGCAATCCTTGGGCGCATGGCCGCGGCCATCGACCATCTGGCGGAACGGCGTGGGGCCGTGGGGGCGGTGGCCGCCGAAGTGGACCGGCAGTCAACCCGGCTGAACACCCGCAAGCTGACCGTCGATCAGGCCATCGCCGGCCTGACCGATCTCGACCTTGCCGCCGCCTCGACCCGGCTTGCCGCGCTGATGACCCAGCAGCAGGCCGCGATGCAGACCTATTCGATGATCACCCGGAAAACCCTGTTCGACTTCATCGGCTGACCGGCAGCCATCCGTCTGGCGGTATCCATCCTATCCGTCAGGCGGATCAGAGTCGGGTGGAACGGGCCGTAACCAATTCACGACAAAAGCGGGCAGAGTAATGCTTTCAAAGACCTACCACCTCAAGTTCCCCAGTTTGGACGCGGCGCAGATCGCCGCGCCCTTCGTGGTTGATGCTTTGGGTAACGCCATTCCCGCCTGCAACCTGACAGCCCTGAACGTGCTGATCGGCAAGGAGGGTGATGTTTCCATCAACGTGTTCTTTCCCACCATCGCCGATCTCAAGACCTATGAGAAAAAGCACGGCGGCTTTCTGGAAACCATGAAAAAGACGTTTCTGTTCAAGTCGACCGGGTTCGATGGCGTCTGCATCTTCACCTACGACCGCAGCAGCGACGAGGCGGCCGGATCCCCCCGGTCCACGGACGGAACGCCCGATGCCCCGCCTACCCCAAAAGCAGCCAGTCCGCCCGGAGGGCGCCCAATGAGCCTTGCGACCGAGACCGCTGCCGATGCGGGGCTGATGCGCGTCGCGTCGGACAAGATCAGCCGGTTGATGGATCTGGTTGGCGAGTTGTCGCTGAGCGTGGACGAGGTTGTCCACAGCCCTGACCTTGCCGGGCTTGAGCTGTCACACTTTGAAACCGCGACCCACCGGCTGGCTGCCATCGTGCGCGAGGTGCAGGACGCGGCAACCGAACTTCGGCTGGTGCCGGTGGACGATGTGTTCCGCCGCCTGCGCCGCATGGTGCGCGAACTGGAACGCGAGACCGGCAAGCAGATCGAACTGGTGATCGAAGGCGCCGAGACCGCCATCGACAAGCTGGTGTCGGACCGGCTTTATGACCCGCTGCTGCACGTGCTGCGCAATTCGGTCGATCACGGGCTGGAACCTGCCGAAGACCGGCTGCTGGCGGGCAAAACCCGGACCGGCCGCATTACCCTGTCTGCGGCGCAGATCGGCAGCGAAGTCCGCATCATCGTTGCCGATGACGGTCGGGGCCTGAACCGCGACCGCATCCTGAAGAAGGCGCGCGAACGGGGCATCTTTGGCCCGACCGAGGAACCCGAGGCGGCCCAGTTGTGGAAGGTGATCTTTGAGCCGGGGTTTTCCACGGCGGACACGGTTTCCAACCTGTCGGGGCGCGGCGTCGGGATGGACGTGCTCAACACCACCATGACCGCGCTGCGGGGCCGCATCGCCGTGGACAGCACCGCCGGCGCGGGCACCCGCGTGGCGCTGCACATTCCGGTGTCGCTGGCGTTTCTGGACTGTCTGATCCTGCGGCTGGGCCGCCAGCTTTTCGCGGTGCCGGTGGACGGGGTGCTGGAGATCGTGCGACCGGGGCCGTCCGACCTGCCGGTCATTTCTGCCGACGGGGGCAGGGAGATCATCCGCCTGCGCGGGCAGCATCTGGCGGTCTGCCGGTTGGAGAAATTCTATAGCCGGGCCGAACCCGGCGACAGTGCGGCAGCGGCGCAGGTGTTCGTGGTGTTTTCCACCTCGCGCGGGCCGCTGGCGGTGCCGATGGACGAAATCATCGACCGCCAGCAGGTCGTGATGAAACCGCTGGTCGGCCACCTCGCACGGGTGCGCGCCAGCTGGGGCTGTGCGTTGCTCGGGACCGGCGAAGTGGCGCTTGTGCTGGACTGCGAACGCCTGACGGCAGGAGAGGGCCCATGACCCCCTCTGAAACCGCAGGCTTTGAATTCCTGCGGACCTGGCTCAATGACCGCTGCGGCATCCATTATCCGGACAAGAAGCGCGATCTGCTGGAACAGCGGCTGTCCCGCGTGCTGCGGGTCTACAACGTCGGGTCCTTCCAGTCCCTCGCGGGGAAAGTGGCAGGCGACGGGCAACACGACATCCAGCTTGCCGTGATGCATGCCGCCTCGACCAACCACACCTATTTCTTCCGAGAAGAAGATGTGCTGGAGCAGTTTCGCACCCGCATCCTGCCCACCTTTCGCGGCCGGGGCGAGTACAGGTTCTGGAGCGCGGCCTGTTCCACCGGCGACGAGGCCTATACGATGGCCATCATCATTGCCGAAACCGAAGGGCTGGCTGCGCTGCGCCGGACCCAGATCCTTGGCACCGATATCAGCGCCCCGGTGGTGGAACGCGCGGAACTGGGCATCTATGGCCAGCGCCAGCTGGAATATGTGCCGCGCGACATCCTGCAACGCTATTTTCGCCCGATCGGGATGGATCAGTACCAGATTTCGCCCGAACTGCGCGCCTGCTGCACGTTCCGACGCATGAACCTCAAGACACGGCCCTACCCGTTCAAGCGGCCGTTTCAGGCCGTGTTTTGCCGCAACGTCCTGTATTATTTCGATAAACCCGACCAGATCGCCACGATCGAAGCCCTTTTCGACGTGACCGAGCCGGGCGGATGGTTGTTCACCTCGGTCACCGAGAACCTGCGCGAAATGCCGTCGCGCTGGCAGATCGTCGGCAGTGGCATCGCGCGCAAGGGAACCTGAGATGCCACAACCTGTCCGCGTTCTGATCATCGACGACTCGGCACTGGTGCGCCGGTTGCTGTCGATGGGGTTGTCGATGGACCCCGGGATCGAGGTCATGGGTGCTGCCGCGTCGGCCACCGAGGCATGGGCACTGATGCAGGCCAGCAAGCCTGACGTGATCACGCTGGATGTCGAGATGCCCGCCACCGACGGCGTCACCTTTCTGTCACGCTACATGCAGGTCATGCCGGTGCCCACGGTGATCATTTCCAGCCTGACCAGCGAAGCCGCCCCGCTGACCTTGCAGGCGATGGAGGCCGGTGCGGTTGACGTGATCGAAAAGCCATCTGTCGGTCTTGGCGACGGGCTTGTGATTTTCATGCGCGAGGTCTGCGAACGGGTGCGGATGGCGGCACAGGCCCGCCCTGTCGCCCGGCGCAAGGTGGCCGCGCGGGGGGCGCCGCCGACCGCGCCGAAGGCCGCTTGCCCGCCGCCCTCGCAGCTACGGCTGGTGTTGCTTGGGTCGTCCACCGGCGGGGTGCAGGCGTTGGCGCGCATCTTGCCGATGTTCCCGCCCGACGGCCCGCCCATCGTCATCGTGCAACATATGCCCGCCGGGTTCACCGGGGCCTTTGCCCGCCGGTTGGACGGCAGTTGTGGCCTTCATATTCGCGAGGCGGCGGACGGCGACGAATTGCAGCCCGGAACTGCCTATATCGCCCCCGGCGGGGTGCAGCACCTGACCCTGCGCAGGTTGGGTCGCCAAGGGTGGCGGGCGCAACTGGTGGAAAGCGACCCGGTGTGCTTTTCCCGCCCGTCGGTAGACGTGCTGTTCCAGTCGGTCGCCCGCGACGGCGCGCTCGATGTCGCCGCCGCCGTGCTGACCGGCATGGGCCGCGACGGGGCTGCGGGACTGTTGGCGCTGCGCAATGCCGGAGCCCGCACCTTTGCGCAGGACGAGGCCACGTCGGTCGTGTTCGGCATGCCCTTTGCAGCAGCCGACCTCGGGGCGGCGCAAGAGATCGTCGCGCTGGACGACATACCGGACCGCATCATCCGCAGCTTTCGCCCGGTCGCCCTGCGCGCCGGCCGGATTTGACCGAGAGGAGCCACCATGCCTGACACCGCATTCGCCCAGACCGCTGCGGACAGCGCCCGCACCATTGCCGCCACCATCGCGGAAACCGACAACATTGACGATATGTACCTGACCTTCGCCCTTGCCGACGAAGAATACGGCGTCGGCATCGGCGGGGTTTCCGAAATCGTCGGCATGCAACGGATCATGCCCATCCCGGATATGCCGACCTATCTGAAAGGCGTGATCAATCTGCGGGGCAAGGTGATTCCGCTGATGGACATCCGGCTGCGGTTCGGCATGCCCGAGCGCGCCTATGACGGGCGCACCGTGATCATCGTGATGGAGGTCGAGGACGCCCCCATCGGCCTGATCGTCGATGCGGTGCGCGAGGTGCGGGAAATCCCCCCCGGACAGATCGACCGGCACAGCCAGTTCGGGCGCAGCAGCGCGCGGTCGGTGATCGCCGGGATCGGCCGGGTCGATGACCGGGTTGCCGTGTTGCTGGACCCCGCGGTGCTCGTGTCGGACGGCGACATCGCCCAGAGCCAGATGCAGGAGGCCGAGTGATGCTGTTGATGATCCACAACCAGAAAGGCGGGGTGGGCAAAACCACCACGGCCGCCAATCTGGGGGCCGCCCTGCTGCGGGACGGTCATGCCCGGCGCGTGACACTGGTCGACCTCGACCCCCAGATGCACCTGACTGCGATGCTGGGCCCCGTCGGCGCCGCGCCGGTCCTGACGGTGAAGGACTGGCTGGCAGGACACACCGATGCCGCGCTGCCGGTTGACGGCGAACCGGGCCTGTCGCTCGTTGCAGGCACGCCCGATCTGCCGCCGACACTGCCCGATGCGTTGCCGACGCCAGAGCGCGGGGAATGGCGGGTGATCGACACTGCGCCCGGTTGGTCCCCGCTTGTCTCGGCGATGGCGGCGCGGGCCGATCTGGTGCTTTGCCCGACCGAACCGGATTTTCTGGGGCTGTCCGGGGTCAACCGGCTGTTGTCGCGGCTGGATGCGGCAGGCGTTGCGCGCGACAGGGTCCGCCTGCTGCTGTGCCGCTATTCGCCCCGGCTGGCGCTCCATGCCGAGGTGCGCGCGCGGTTGGCGGAACGGTTTGGCGGCCCGATGCTGTTGCCGGTGGAAATCCGCACGTCTGTCCGTCTGGCCGAAGCACCCGGCCGGGGGCGCACCATCTTTGGCCACGCCCCCCGATCCAGCGGCAGCGCCGATCACTGCGCGCTCGCCCGTGCGCTGGCACAGGGTCTGCCGCCCGAACAGCACTGGCACGTGGCATGAGCCCGCCGCGCCGCACTCCGCCCGCATCCGGCCGGCTGACGCGTGATCCGTTCGATCCGCTGCCAGCCCCGCCTGCTTTTGCATCCACAGACCCCGAACCCCGCCCCTCCGGCCAGGCGCCCGCGAACAGAAGGACCGAACCCGTGACGACCGACCCCAAGACCAAGGCTGCCTGGAACACCCTTTCTGGGCTGGAAACGCTCGACGTTTTGTCGAACCCGGTGATGATCGCCGACAAGGCGATGATCATCCGATACGTGAACGAAGCCGCCTACAAGATGTTCGAGGCCATCGAGGCCGACATCCGCCGCGACCTGCCGCATTTCGAAGCGCGCAAGGTGATCGGCAAAAACGTCGACCTGTTCCACAAGAACCCCGCCTACCAGCGCCGCCTGATGGGCGATATGCGCGGCCCGCACGACGGCAAGTTCACCATCGGCGGCAAGTCTCTGATCTTCCGGGCCACGCCGGTCCTGCAACCAGATGGCGAGGCTTCCTGCGTCTATGTGGAATGGCAGGACTTGACCGCCGCCGTTGCAGGCAAGGCGCAGATCGACCGCATGATCCACGAGATCAAGGCGA
>JAUXPG010000361.1 GCA_030683915.1 Gemmobacter sp. | reverse complement strand
GGTGGCGCTGGCCGCCGACCGCGCGACGGACGAGACGCGGCCCCGTGTGGTGGCCCTGCTTTACGTCACCTTCCTGCTGGGGATGGCGATGTCGGCGGTGATCGTGGGGTGGCTGCTGCGTGACTATTCAGACTTGCGCCTGATTCAGGTGGTGCAGGGCTGTGCGGCCGCGACCATGGTGATCAACGTCATCGCGCTGTGGCGGCAGGAAAAGGCCCGCCCGATGACCCGCGCCGAACGCGAAGCGCCGCGCCCGAAATTCGCCGAGGCCTGGGCCGATTTCACCGCTGGCGGGCAGGTGGGCCGGTTGTTGGTTGTGGTCGCGCTGGGCGGTCTGGCCTTCAACATGCAAGATGTGCTGCTGGAGCCCTATGGCGGCGAGGTGCTGGGCCTGTCGGTTTCGGCCACCACGCTGTTGACGGCGTTCAACGCCATCGGCGCGCTCACCGGGTTTCTGCTGTCGGCGCGCACGCTGGGGCAGGGGGCCGATCCGTACCGGCTGGCGGCCAAGGGCATCCTGATCGGGATTGCCGCGTTTTCCGCCGTGATCTGTGCGGCGCCCATGGGCCTGCCGTGGCTGTTCTACGCAGGCGCCTATGGCATCGGACTGGGCATGGGGCTGTTTGCCGTGGCCACACTGACCGCTGCGATGACCCTGCCGATGCGCGGTGTCGCCGGGGGTGGCCTTGCGCTGGGCGCCTGGGGTGCCGCACAGGCGACGGCCGCCGGGTTGGCCGCAGCGCTGGGCGGTGGCCTGCGCGACACCTTCGGCGGTCTGGCCCAGGCGGGGCACCTTGGCGCGCTGACCTCATCGGATGTGGGCTACATGGTGGTCTACCATCTGGAAATCGGCCTTTTGTTCCTGACCCTGGCCCTGGTGGGCCCGCTGGTCCGCATGACTGTTCTGAAACCCGCAACCGAACCCCGGCAGGGCCCCATCGGGCTTGCCGAATTCCCGACCTGATTCCCCACTGAGGAGGACCCCTCATGTACGACTGGCAGTTCTTTGGTACTTTCGACCTGGCGCGAATTTCGCTCTGGATGTTTTGGCTGTTCTTCGCCGGTCTGGTGTACTGGATCCAGAAAGAGAACCAGCGCGAAGGCTATCCGCTGGAAAATGACAACGGCACCCCGGCCGGGTCGCTGTTTGCGACGCCGGAACCCAAGACCTTCAACCTGCCGCATGGCGGCACCTATCAGGCGCCCGACGGTGTGCGCGAACAGCGCGATCTGGCGCTGGCCCGCACCAATGCGGGCGGTGGTTTCCCGTTTGCGCCCACCGGCGACTGCCTGCGCGACGGGGTTGGCCCGGCGGCCTGGGCCATGCGGCGCGACGAGCCGGAACTTGATGCCCACGGCCACCCCAAGATCCAGCGCATGTCGGCGGTCGGGTTTTCGGTGGCGGCGGGGCGTGATCCGCGCGGGTTGCCCGTCGCGTCGCCCGACCTGAAAAGCCCCGGCAAGATCACCGACCTGTGGGTCGACGTGCCCGAACAGATGGTCCGCTATCTGGAGGTCACGCTGGCCGATGGCAGCGTGCGGCTGATCCCGATGCCGCTGGCGCGGATCAAGTCGGACCGCGTGGTGGTGCAGTCGCTGCCCGCCGCCCGCTACGGGCAGGTGCCGCAGACGGCGCTGGCCGACCGGGTGACCAAGCTGGAAGAAGACAAGATCAGCGCCTTCTTTGCCGGTGGCCCGCTGTTCTGCGCCGAAGAGGTGCCTTCACGGACCAAGGCCCTGATGGACCTGGTCTGATCGGACGACGACGATGCCAAAGGGGGCTGACATGCCTATGGATGACCACGACGATTTCGCCTTCGAACCTGTGCGCGGCCTGCCCGAGCGGCCGCCGAAGTCGGAGATCATCCTGTGGCAGGGCAGCCCCTCGACGCTGGCGCTGGCGCGTGATGCCTATGGGCTGAACTGGGTGCTCGGGTATTTTGCCCTGATCATCCTGTGGCGCGCCATTGTCGGCAGCATCGATGGCGGGTGGGCCGGGGCATTTGCCTTTGGCCTGCCCTATGCGATCCTTGCCGGTATGGCGACCGTGGTCATTCTGGGCCTTGCCTGGGTCGCGGCGCGCACGACGGTCTATACCGTCACCACCGCCCGCGTCGCCATGCGGATCGGGGCGGCGCTGACCGTCACGCTGAATGTGCCGTTCCGGCAGATTTCGGCGGCCAGCCTTGATCTGCGCGGCAACGGCACCGGCACCATCGCGCTGGAAACACTGGGCGACACCAAGTTCAGCTATCTGATGCTGTGGCCCCATCTGCGCCCCTGGCACGCGCGCAAGCCGCAGCCCGCGCTGCGCTGCATCCCCGACGCCCGCCGCGTGGCCGCCCTGTTGGCCGAGGCCGCCGAGGCCCGCGTTTCCGAACCTGTGGTCACCCGCACAGCGGCGCAGGCGCCCGTGCTGGCCGCCGCTGAATGAGGACCCCCGCCATGACCGACAAACCCATTCCGTTCCGTGTGCCCGCCGATCAGGACATGATCCCGACCAAGGTCGTGGCCGCCATGTTCTCGATGACACTGCTTGCGCTGGCGCTGGTGGCCTGGGCCAAGCTGACCGGCCAGCCCGTGGTCGCCGTGCCGCCCGTTGCCGACGTGGTGGCCAGCCGTACGCTGATCCTGAAAGGTGGCGATGCGCAGGCCGTCAAGGTTTACACCCGCGACGGGCGCCTGCTGGCCGACCTGCCGCATGGCGGCTTCATCACCGTGATCCAGAACGGCCTTCAGCGCGAACGACTGAAATATCGCATTCCGGCGGATGCCCCCATCAACATCGTCACCTATGCCAACGGCAGGCTGGTGGCCGAAGACCCGCTGACCGGCTGGGATGTGGAACTGGGCATCTTTGGCGCCGACAACCGCGCCGCCTTTGAACGACTGCTTGCGATGGAGTGATCCGCCGCAAGGGAGACCAGACGACGACGACCGACAAGACCAAAAAAACGATCATAAGATCATCCAAGGGAACACAACCATGCCACTCATCGCGAAACGAAAGGAACAGGTGCCCTGCACCGTCGAGGTCAGTCACCGGTTCGAAAGCCTGCATGCCCATGTCCGCTTTGACAACGGCGCCGTGATCCATCCGGGGGACGAGGTTCTGGTGCATGGCGCACCCGTGCTCGCCGCCTATGGCGAGGTCGTCGTGGAACAGCGCGTCGCCACCATCACCCGCGCCACGGCGCTGGAACGGATGTGGACGCGCCTGACCGGCGATTTCGATTTCATGGAACTGTGCGAATTTTCGTTTTCCGAGGAGTTGGCGCTGTGAATGCTCATTCAACCACCCACGAAGAACTGCATGCCGAGATCGCGGACAAGTTCGACACCACCGCGATGGCCACCGAAACCACGCTGCTGAACCCGCGGTTCTACACCACCGATTTCGACGAGATGGACCGCATCGACGTCTCGCCGGTGCGCGCGGACTGGGACAAGCTGATCGCCCAGATGAAATCGGACCCGAACAAGGGCCATTTCAAGAAGAACGCCGAGTGGAACCAGATCGACTGGGAATCGATGGACCCGCCGCTGCGGCGCGAGTTCATTGATTTTCTGGTGTCGTCCTGCACCGCCGAATTCTCGGGCTGCGTGCTTTACAAGGAAATGAAGCGGCGCGGCAACAACCCCGACATCTGCGAGCTGTTCAACTACATGGCGCGGGACGAGGCGCGGCACGCCGGTTTCATCAATGACGCGCTGCGCGAAGCGGGCGTGGCCGTGAACCTTGGCTTTTTGACCAAGTCCAAGAAATACACCTATTTCCGGCCGCGCTTCATCTACTACGCCACCTACCTGAGCGAGAAGATCGGGTATGCGCGCTATATCACCATCTACCGCCATCTGGAGGCGAACCCCGACCAGCGGTTCCACCCGATCTTCAAATGGTTCAAGGAATGGTGCAACGACGAGTTCAGCCACGGCGAGGCGTTTGCCCTGCTGATGAAGACCGATCCGAAAATCACCGAAACGCTGTCGGCACGGCTGTGGATCAGGTTCTTCCTGACGGCTGTCTACGCGACGATGTGGGTGCGCGACCATGCGCGGCCGGAATTCCACAAAGCGCTGGGGGTCGATATCGACTGGTATGATCAGGAGGTCTATCGCAAGACGAGCGAGATCGCGCGCCAGATCTTTCCGGTGGAACTGGATATCGACCATCCGGCCTGGCTGCCCACGCTGCGCAAGATCGATGCCGCGATGCGCGACATGGAAAAGGGCACCCGCAAGGGTGGCGTCGGCGGCTGGGTGCAATCCAAGCTGGGGGCGGCGCGGGCCGGGCTGGCCTTTGCCCGGCTGTTCCTCCTGCCGGTCAGAAAAAACCACGTTCCGGCCAGCCCCCGGCTGGAACCGGCCTATTGATCCGCGACGCGGGGCCGTTACCGGCCCCGCGCCCCTAGCCGAAGGAGCCCCGGATGTTCGAAACCCCATGGATCGCCGCGCTGGCCGCGCTGTTCCTGTGGTGGTTTGCCACGGGCATCCTGCTGTGGCGCGTGCACGCCGCCGACCGCGATGCGGGGCCGGACGCGCATCTGTGGTCGGTTCTACTGGCGCTGCCGCTGTTGTTGGGCGGGGCGATGGGCATCCGCGAGACGCTGGGCGACGCAAGCCCGCAAGGTGTGTTCATCGCCTTTCTGTCGGCGCTCGCGCTCTGGGCCTGGGTGGAACTGGCGTTCCTGTCAGGGGTGATCACCGGGCCGAATGCGGCGCCCTGCCCGCCGGGGCTGACCGGCTGGCGGCGGTTTTCGCGCGCGCTGGGCACGATCCTGTGGCACGAACTGCTGCTGGCGGGCATCTT
>JAUXPG010000299.1 GCA_030683915.1 Gemmobacter sp. | reverse complement strand
GTCGATCATCGCGAGCGCGGCGCCCCCAAGAACAAGCCGCATCGCAAGGTTCAGATGCCCGAAGAACCAGGCCTGCACCGCCGCCGACAGCAGGTAGATGCCAAAACCCGCCGATACCGCGACGTGGAATATCTCAGGCCAGGTTCCCTGCATCAGCAGCGCAGGCGAGGCGAAGAACATGAACGGCACCACAAAGGCGGCAAGGCCGATCTTGAAGCTTTCGACCGATGTCCTCATCGGGTCCGACTGTGCGATGGCCGCCCCGGCATAGGCCGCCAAGGCCACGGGCGGGGTGATGGCCGACATCACGGCGAAGTAGAAGATGAAGAAGTGCGCCAGCAGCGGCTGGATTCCCATCTGGATCAGCCCCGGCGCGATGACCGAAGCCGCCACGGCATAGGCCGCCGTGGTGGGCATCCCCATGCCAAGGATGATCGACACCACCATCGCAAAGAACAGCGCCATGATCTGGCTTTGCCCGGCAAGGCCCAGCAACAGCGAGGAAAACCGCGTTCCGATCCCGGTCAGCGCGATCACCCCGACGATGATTCCCGCTGCGGCGCATACCGCGACCAGTTGCAGCGACATCTTGGTGGCAAGTTGCAGGGCGAACAGCACCGCCTTTGGCCCCATCCGGAACGGCGTAAGCCAGCTGACCACCGCCGCCGCCGCCATCGCCACCGTGCCGGCACGGATCACCGAATAGCCCATGAACAGCGCACCGATCAGGATGAAGATCGGGATGAACAGAAATGCCTGCCGCGCCAGTTTCGAAAACTGCGGCAGTTCTTCGCGTGGAAGGCCCTTCATGCCGTATTTCTGCGCCGCAAGATCGACGTTGAAATAGACGCTGGCGAAGTACAGCAGCGCCGGGATGATCGCCGCGATGACGATTTCCGAATAGGCGATGCCGGTGATCTCCGACATGATGAACGCGCCCGCCCCCATGATGGGCGGCAGGATCTGGCCGCCCGAAGACGCCGCCGCCTCGACCGCCGCTGCGGTCTGCGGCTTGTAGCCGACGCGCTTCATCAACGGGATGGTCAGCGACCCGGTGGCAACCACGTTGCCGGCCGAGGTGCCGTTGATCATGCCCATCAGGCCCGATCCGAACACTGCCACCTTGGCCGGTCCGCCGCGCAGGTGCCCTGCCCCGGCAAAGGCGAAGTTCACGAAATATTCGCCCACCCGCGATGCCTGCAAAAAGGCCGCAAAGGCCACGAACAGGATGATGTAGGTGGAGCTGATGGCGGTGGTCGGCCCAAGAATGCCCTGATCGGTGTAGATATAGGTAAAGAACCGGGACATGGAGTAACCCCGGTGTTGCAAGATGCCAGGCAGCCAAGGCCCGACAAAGCTGTAAAGCACGAAGATGCCCGCGATGAGGACCAGCGCGAGGCCCGCCAGACGCCGTGTCAGTTCCAGAATCAGGATCACGCCGGCCAGGGCGGCAAGCATGTCGGCATCCTTGGCAAGGCCGGTGCCCGCCCGCAGCCGCAACAGCGGCGCGTGAAAGATGATGTACATGGCGACAGTGACCGCCGCGAGCGCAAGGAACCCATCGACCAGATCGATGCGCGTCCGGTCACGGTCCGGCAACAGCCAGCCCAGCGCCACGAGCCACACGGTTCCCGCCACCAGCGGCCAGCCAAAACTGGCCACATAGGCGGTCTTGCCCACCGCCTGGCTGATCCCTTCGCCGGTGGCGATGAAGATTGTGACCTGCACGAAGGCCAGCAGCACGGCCAGCGCACCCGGCACCATCAGCATCTGCCGCAGACGGCTGTTCGGGGTGGCCGGTATGTCGCCGAAGGTGGTCGAGGAAAACAACAGATACCCGATTGCCAGCCCGCCGCCGACATGGATCAGACGGTATGTCCACGTTTCCAGAGGATAAAGGTTCATCACCCCGATGTGGAACGCCGTGTAAAGCACGCACAAGGCGATGATCGCTGTGCCCACCATGCCTGCCGGCACGCGCTGGTTGCTGACGACGATTTCCGCGTCAACGCCCGCGCCGATATTGGCGTCAGGTTCCCGGTCTGCCGGTATGGTTGCGGTCATGGCTCCCCCCACTGTCGCGTCGTGCTGGTTTGAAAACGCCCGCCCTGCGAAGGGCGAGCGCGGTGCGGTCACGCAGGTGCGCGACCATCGGTCACTTCAGGTTGTCGGGAACGGTGATGCCTTTTTCCGTCAGATACCGCACGGCACCGGGATGGAACGGCATGAAGGTGTTCTTGTCCCAGTTCGACAGCAGTGTTTCCGCCGCCGCCGCGTGAATCTGCTTCATGCGGTCGGGGTTTTCCATCGCCAGCTTGGTGATTTCATAGGCCAGCGTTTCGGGCATGTCGGCATGCGCGATGGCGAAGTTCCACAGCGCGACGGTGGGCTGGTCGTAATCATGCTTGGCATAGGTGCCCGCCGGAATGGTCAGAGGCGCCATTGCCGGAAACGCCTCGAGCACCTTGGCCATTTCGCCTTCGTTCAGGCCGAACATCACCACGTCCTGTTCCGCAGCCAATTGCGCGAAGGCGGAAATCGGCACGCCTGCCGCAAAGGCGAAGGCATCGATCAGGCCGTCGGCCAGCTGGCCGACCGCATCCGACGCCCCCGCGTTCGAGATATTGGCCGTCACGCCGACCGCCTGCATGAACTGCGGCCAGTAGGTGCCCGGCGTGCCACCGGCCGGACCGACGCTGACGCGCTTGCCGTTCAGGTCCGACACCGAGGTGATGCCCGACTTGCGCAGCGTGATCACCTGGAACGGGGTCTGATACATCGGGAACAGCGCCCGGATCGACTTGTGCTCCAGCCCCGGCGCCAGTTCCGACTTGCCGTTCCAGGCGTCATAGGCCGGGCCCATGGTGACAAGACCCATCAGGTGGTCGCCGGTTTCCACCAGGGTCACGTTCTGCACCGGACCGCCCGTGACCTCGCCGGTGGCATTGAGGCCAAGCGCCTCGGTGATGTAGCTGGCAAAACCGTTGCCATAGACGAAATAGGTGCCGCCCTGGCTTGCTGTGCCGATGGTCAGTTCGTTCGGCCAGCCGGTCTTGTCTTGCGCAACGGCAGGCATGGCAAAGACGGTTGCGACCGCCAGGGCCGCGAATTTGGTAAAGCGCATGGTGTTCCTCCCAAGAACATCGCCGGGTCTGCTGACCCCATTCCGCAACAAGCCAAAGCCAGCCCGCTGCGATGCAAGTCCGACAGAAACAAATCACGTCGGCTTTAGGCAACAGCCATGGGCGCCATCACCGGGGATTTGTCGGTCAAGACGGCGGGGAATGGGTGGAAACCGTAACATCAGGGCCGATCAATGGGGGGGAATCCGCCCATCACTCATCCCAGCCTTCTCCGCCCGCGCCAAAGCCAGCCTTGTCGATGCCGTGCTTTTGCATCTTTTCCCAAAGGGTCTTGCGCGACAGGCCGAGCGATTCATAGACCGGGCGCAGCGCGCCGCGATGGGCGGCGAGTGCGGCCTCGATCTCGCGCCGTTCAAACGCGGCGACACGGTCGGCAAGGCGGCTGGGTGCCGCGTCATCCACCTCGGTGTCGGACAGGCCAAGGCCCAGCGCCACACGGTCGGCAGCGTTGCGAAGTTCGCGCACATTGCCCGGCCAGTCCCGCGCGGCAATGGCGGCGACCAGTTGCGGTGGGGGTGGCGCGGGGTCGATGCGGTGGCGCGCCGCCGCCTCGGTCAGCAGCTTGAGGAACAAAAGCGCGATGTCCTCGCGCCGCGCGGCAAGGCTGGGCAAGGCCAGCGTGACGACGTTCAGCCGATACAGCAGGTCCGCCCGAAAGCGGCCCTGTGCCACCTCGTCCTCCAGCGCCACGCGGCTGGTGGCGATAAAGCGGACATCCAGGGGGATCGGTTCGTTCGAACCCAACCGGGTAATTGACCGACGTTCGATCACCCGCAACAGCTTGCCCTGCATGTCGGCGGGCATGGACCCGATATCATCGAGCAAGATCGTGCCGCCCTGCGCATGTTCAAACTTGCCATAGCGCGCCCGCATGGCGCCGGGAAAAGCCCCCGCCTCGTGGCCGAACAGTTCGGATTCGATCAGACTGCCGGGCAGCGCCGCGCAGTCGATGGCGATAAAGGGTTTGCGCGCCCGTGGCGACAGATCGTGCAGCGCGCGGGCCACAAGGTCCTTGCCGGTGCCGGTTTCCCCCACAATCAACGCGTCCGCCTCGGTCGGGCCGATGGTGCGGATGCGGCGGCGCAGATCGATCATCACGTTTGAGCGCCCGACAAGCCGGGTCTCCAGATCATCCGCCTGGCCCGCCGCCGCGCGCAATACGCGGTTTTCCAGCACCAGCCGGCGATATTCCAGCGCACGGGCGGCGATTTCGGCCAATTGCGGGGCCGAGAACGGCTTTTCCACAAAGTCATAGGCCCCTTCGCGCATCGCGCGCACCGCAAGCTGCACATCGCCATGACCCGTGATCAGCACGACCGGGATATCGCGGTCGATGTCGTGGATGCGGTTCATCAGGCTCAGCCCGTCGATCCCCGGCATGCGGATGTCGGTGATGACGATGCCGGGAAACCCGAACCCCACCAGATCCAGCGCCCGGTCGCCCTGCGCCAGTTCCTGCACCGCAAATCCGGCCAGATCCAGCGCCTGCGCGGTCGAGGCGCGCAGGTCGGGCTCGTCATCGATCAGCAGAACGCGAAAGCCGGTCATGCGGCCTCGCTGGCATCGGGTCGGGCAACGCGCAGGTCGATGCAGAATTCGGCGCCGCCGTCGGCTGCATTCAGAAAGTGCAGATCGCCCCCGAAGTCTTTGATGATATTATATGAAATCGACAGGCCCAGCCCAAGGCCCTTGCCCACCCCCTTGGTCGAAAAGAACGGATCGAAAATCCGTTCGGTCAGGCCCGGCGCCACCCCCGGCCCGTGGTCGCGGATGGTCACGCGCACGCTGTCCGTCCCCAAGGCTTCGGCCCGCAACAGGATACGGCGGTCTGGTCGGCCTTCGACGGCATCTGCGGCATTGGAGATGATGTTGACCAGCACCTGCTGCAACCGCACCGGCCCCGCAATCACCTGCGGCAGGTCGGGGTCGATTCGGATGGTCAGTTCCGCCCCCGCAGCCCGCAAACGAAGCCCCGCGATTTCCTCGGCGGCGGCGACCACTTCGGCCAGATCTACGGCGCCCAGATTGTGGTTCGGAGTGCGCGCAAAGCTGCGCAGATGCCGACTGATGGCGGCCAGACGATCGATCAGGCTCAGGATCCGCCCGATATTGCCGCGCGCCTCGGCCAATCGGTTGCGGTCGATCAGCACCAGCGCGTTGTCGGCATAGTTGCGCGCGGCGGCAAGCGGCTGGTTGAATTCGTGGCTCAGGGCCGCCGACATCTGGCCAAGGGCCGCCATCTTGCCGGCCTGCACCAGATCGGCCTGCGCCTGCCGCAGGTTCGCTTCGGCGGCCGTCCGTTCGGCAACCTCGGCTTCCAGCCTTTCGTTGACTGCGGCCAGTTCCGCAGTGCGCTCGACCACGCGGCGTTCCAGTTCATCCCGCGCGGCCTGCTGCATCACCAAGCGTTCGCGCAACCTTGTCCGACGCATCACGACAACCGCGACCGCCATCGACCCCAGACCCAGCGCAAGCACAACGGCCAGCGCCACCGTAAGCGCCTGACGCTCGGCCGCTGCGGTGTCCAGCAGGGCCGAAACCGACCATCCCGCCGCCGGCATCGGTTCGGTCAGCCTCAGAAACCGTCGCGGCGCGTCGCCGGTGATCAGTCGCACGCGGCGCTGGCCGGTCTCATCCTCGGCGCGGATCAGCGCGTCACCGTCCAGCGCCGCATCAGCGTAGCGGCGCGTGGCAAGGGTCCGGCCCAATTGTTCGGATGTCAGGGGCGCCAGCGGGCGAAACAGCCACGCGTCCGTGCTGGACAAGAACACGATGCCTTCGGGGTCGGTCACGATGATCTCGTCATCCCCGCCGCGCCACGTGTCCTCGATGGCGTCAAGATCGACCTTGAACACCACAACCCCCAGCACCGCATCCCCCTGCCGGACCGGCGCGCCAAAGTAATATCCGCGCTTGAGCGACGTGGTGCCAAGCGCAAAGAACCGGCCATCCCCGGTGGCAACCGCATCGCGGAAATACGGCCTGAACGCAAAGTTGCCGCCGACAAAGGACGTGGCCGTATCAAAGTTGCTGGCGGCACGGGTCGTGCCCGTGAGGTCCATCAGATAGATGTCGGATGCGCCCAGCAACCGGGCGATATCGCGCAGATAGTGATTGGATCTTGCCACAAGCGCCGGATCCTCGGGGAAGGTCGCCAGTTCCCGGATCAGGTCGTATTCGGCGATCAGCGACGGCAGACGCTCGAACCGCTGCAACTGGCCTTGCAGGGTGGCGACGGCCAGACGCAGGGTCGTATCGCCGCGCCGTGCCGTGTCGTCCAGAAACACGTCCAGCGCCTGCCGATGGCTTGCGACCCCTGCCAACCCCAGCACGATCACCAACACCGCAGCCGTTGCAGCCAGCCTGAGGCGGCGCTGCGACACACGACTGGGCGCGGTGCGGGTAAGGTTTGTCACTGGTGCAGACCTTCGAAACCGGACTGCCACAGCCTAACCTGAACTTGCCGCAGCAGGAAAGGGCGCGCGGTGCCGCAATGCTCGGCAGCGGTTGGCCCCCGTCTGCCCTCTCCTGCGCCCGGCTTTGAAATTCGAAAGCCGCCACTGCTCGTCCCGCCATGCATGGCGGGCAGTGGCGGCGCTTGTGGCTTTCGCCTGCCTCTGGCGCGGAACCTGTCCGGCCTTCGCCCGCGGCTTTACGACAACGAGACCTTGGCGACGTCGTCCTTGAAATCCTTCTTCGGATCGCTGCCAAACAGCAGCTTGAGCCCCGCAAGAAAGCTTGACCCGTCCCGCCAGATTTCAGCCTGTGCCGGATCGAAGCGCAGAAGGACAAGCTTTGGATCGTCCTTTCCCCCTTCATACCACGCCGCGACGAACGGGCTCCAGAGCCGATCAATTGTCGCGCGGTCCTTCGAAAGCGTCATGTGACCGTGGACGGTGGCAAAGATGTCGTGCCCTTTGGACGCAAAGGTGAAGATGGCCAGATCTTGCCCCTTGAGCTGGTTCGCCAGTTCGGTTTCGGTCGAGGTGAAAAACCAGACCGGGCCATGGTCGGCGTCCTCTTCCAGCAGAGCGGTCATCGGGCGCAGCGAGGTCGGGGCGCTGTCTTCCAGCCCAAGCATCACCGTACGGTCGGACCGCAGGTGTTTCCAGAAGGCGGCGGTGATCTTGGCATCGGCATCGGCGGTCATGGTGTGATGGTCCTTTCGTTTGGTCCAAAGCCGCATCGGCAAGGTCTGCGTAGCGGCAAGGACAACCGGAGCAGCGCCGCATGAATCACACGGCGCATGTGGAACAACACGCGGAGGGTTCGAGTGTTCCCCAAACCTCG
>JAUXPG010000290.1 GCA_030683915.1 Gemmobacter sp. | reverse complement strand
GGCTCAGCGGCAGATGGGTGCGGATCGTTTCGATCAACTGGTCGCCGACGGTCAGGACCGGATTCAGGCTGGTCAACGGGTCCTGAAAGATCGCGCCGATCCGGCGCCCGCGTATCTTTCGCATCGCGGCGGGGGAAAGATTGTCGATCCGCGCGCCCTCCAGCCGGATTTCGCCACTGGAAATGCGGCCCGGCGGTTCCAGCAGGCCGATGATGGCGGCTCCCGTCATCGATTTGCCCGCACCGCTTTCGCCGACCATCCCGAGGATTTCGCCGGGTTCGACGTGGATCGAGACGTTCTCGATGGCGTTGGTCGCGCCGTGACGGCTGGGAAAGGTCACGGTCAGGTTGTCTACGGTCAGAAGGGCCATGACGTTACCTCAGTTTCGGGTTCAGCGCATCGCGCAGCCAGTCGCCCAGCAGGTTCACCGCCAGCACCAGCGCCACCAGCACGACCGAGGGAAAGATCACCACCCACCAGATGCCGGAGAACAGGAATTCGTTGCCGATGCGGATCAGCGTGCCAAGGCTGGGCTGGGTCGCGGGCATGCCGACGCCCAGGAACGACAGTGTCGCCTCGGTCAGCACCGCCATGCCAAGGTTGATGGTCGCGATGACCAGCACCGGGCCCAGCACATTCGGCAGGATGTGCTGAACCATGATGCCGGTGCGGGACACGCCGTTGATGCGGGCGGCCTGCACATATTCCTTGCCGCGCTCCACCATGGTGGAACTGCGCACGATGCGGGCATATTGCACCCAGTTGGTCAGCCCGATGGCAAGGATCAGCACCCAGATCGCGGCTTGCTGGTGCTGCGCCGGAGGCAGCGCGCCGCGCACGATGCCGTTGACCAGCAGCGCAACCAGAATTGTCGGAAAGCTGAGCAGCACATCGGCAAAGCGCATGATGGCGGCATCGACGAACCCGCCGACGAACCCGCCCAGCAGGCCCAGCGAAATGCCGACCACCGCCGCCAGCGCCACTGACGCAAAGCCCACGATCAGCGACAGCCGGAGGCCGTAAAGGATGCTGGAATAGACATCGCGCGCCTGCGTGTCGGTGCCCAGCCAATAGCGCGCGTCGCCCCCGTCTACCCAGGCGGGCGGCAGTTCGCTGTCAAACAGGTTCAACTGGCCGATGTCATAGGGGTTCTGGTTGGCCAGCAGCGGCGCAAAGATCGCGGCGGCAAACAGGATGACCAGTGCGAGGGCCGAAAGGCGCGCGGACCACGAGTGTCGGAAGCTCCAGGCGACATCGCCGGACAAGGCGCGCGACAGTACGGAAGTTGCCATGATATGCCCTTTCAATGCGCGCCGCGTGTGCCTTCGACGCGCAGGCGCGGGTCAAGCACGACGTAGAGCAGATCGACGATGGTGTTGATCGTCACGAAGATCAGGCTGACCAGCACCAGATAGGCCGCCATCACAGGCACGTCGCCAAAGCTGACCGCCTGAATGAACAGCGCCCCCATACCCGGCCACTGGAATACCGTTTCAGTGATGATGGCAAAGGCGATCAGCCCGCCCAGTTGCAGCCCGAAGATGGTGATGACCGGGATGAGCGTGTTGCGCAGCGCATGATGGAAATGGATGGCGCGGTCGGACAGTCCGCGGGCGCGGGCGAACTTGATGAAGTCACTGCGCAAAACCTCCATCATTTCAGCCCGAACCAGCCGCATGATCAGCGTCAACTGGAAAAGGCACAGCATGACCGACGGAAGGATCAGCGCCTTGAGGCCCGTCAATGTCAGGAACCCGGTGGACCACCAGCCAACATCCACCACCGTGCCGCGCCCATAGGAAGGCAGCCAGCCGAGCCAGACCGAAAACACAAGGATCAGCAGGATACCTGTGACAAAGGTAGGCAGCGAAATGCCGACCAGCGAGATGAACTGCAACGCCTGGGTGCTGAAGGCGCGCGGTCGCAAGGCGGTCAGGATGCCCAAGGGGATGCCGACCGCCAGTGACAGCCCGGCGGCCACCAGCACCAGTTCCGCCGTGGCCGGGAACCGTTCCGCCAGCAGGCTGGAAACCGGCCGCGCATTGCGCCACGACAAGCCAAAGTCTCCTTGCGCTGCGCGTGCGACAAACCGGGCATATTGCACGTAAAGCGGCTGGTCGAGGCCAAGGCGCACGCGCACCTCGTCCCGTTCAGCGACGGTGGCGTTCTCCGAAACCATGGAGTTCACCGGGTCACCCATGAAGCGGAACATCATGAAGGCGATAAGCGCCACAGCCAGCATCACAAAGACGGACTGGACGATACGGCGGACCAGAAAACCGATCATGGGCTACCCTTTCGGTATGGCGAAGGGGGGCCGCGCCCGGTCAGGCGCGACCCCGGAGGGATCAGCGCTTGACCTGAGCGTACCACAGACGAACGAGATCGTCCGCAGCCTGCGGCAGGTCCACGCTGTCGCGGGCAGCCCAGCTCAGCGGCTGTTGATGGACAGGCAGCCACGCGATGTCGTCCTTGGCCAGCATCAGCGCCTCGATCATCATGGCCTGACGCTTGTCTTCGTCCATTTCGGTGGCAATGGCCTTGGTCAGCTCGTCCACCTTGGCGTTGGAATAGCCTGCCGGGGTAAAGGTGCCGTAGCTGCCTTCCTTGCTCGCCAGCATGGCCGACAGCACGGAAAAGCCGTCCAGCATAGGCAACGTCGCCCAGCCCAGCATGAACACGTCAACCTTGCGCTCGTCGACCTTCTGGAAGTGAATCTGGCGCGGTTCGGTTACCAGACGGGGCTGGAACCCGGCCTGCGTCAGCATCGACGCCATGGCCTGGCAGATGGCTTCGTCGTTCACATAGCGGTCGTTGGGGCAGTTCAGGTTGAAGGCAAAGCCGTTGGGATAGCCCGCTTCGGACAGCAGCGCCTTTGCCTTGGCCAAGTCATAGGGCAGGCGTTCGTCCATCGCTTCGGTATAGCCTTTGACCTCGGGCGCGATGAGCGATCCGGTGACGCGCGATTTGCCGCGCATGATGCGGTCGCGGATCAGGTCCATGTTGATGGCGTGATACAGCGCCTGACGCACCCGCAGGTCGGCCAGCGGGTTGCCCGGCACGTTGCCGTCTACCAGTTCGGGGCCCATGTTGATGCCCATCATGATGCTGCGAAGGCCGGGGTTTTCCAGCATCCGCACGCCGTCCGCCGCCTCGATGCGCGCGGCATCCTGCAGCGGGGCGGGTTCGATCAGGTCTATCTCGCCCGACAGCAGCGCTGCCACACGGGTGGCGGCCGAAGCGATGGGCGAATGTTCGATGCGCGTCAGGTTGTGCGCGGGGGTATCCCACCAGTCGGCATTTGCCACCAGCACGTTCAGCGCGTCGGGGCGACGGCTTTCGAGTTTGAAGGGGCCGGTGCCGTTGGCGTTGTTGGTGGTGTGACCTTCCTCGCCTTTCGAAGCGTCGATGGGCGCGGTGGCGCCATTGGCTTCCAGCCAGCCGGAATCGAGGATGAAGATGTTGGTCAGGTAGTTGTTGAGCAGCGGGGTCGGACCCTGCATGACAACGTCCACGGTCAGGTCATCGACCTTTTCCACCGACTTCAGGCCCGGCAGGTTGCCACGCAGCGGCGATTTCGGGTCCGCCGCGCGGGTCAGCGATACGATCACATCGTCGGCATCCAGCGTTTCGCCACCGTGAAACTTGACGCCTTCGCGCAGCGTGAAGCGGATGCGGTTCGGCTCGATCACCTCCCACTTGGTCGCCAGCGCAGGTTCGATCTTCAGATCGGCGGTGTAGCGGACCAGCGGTTCATAGATGTGATGCGTAAAGATGTTGGTGAAGCTGTCGGTGACCGCGTGCGGGTCAAGGCCGTAGACGTCGCGGGCGGTCGCCCATTTCAGGGTCTCCGCGGTGGCAGGCACCGCCATAGGCAGGGCGATGGCAGCGGTCAGCAAAAGGCGGCGTAGCATCGGGGCGCTCCTCGTCGGGGGTGGGGAAGACTGGTCTGTCGCCAGCCTGTAACAGTATTGGATACACTCGTTTCACTTATTGTCTACAATTTTGTTTTCAGCGCGGCGTATTTTGTTGACTTTCCTGTAACCGCCCGGAATCTGGGCGCAACAGCACAGCGTGGAAGCAGGAATGAGTCTCGAACCCGACGGAACAGGTGATTCGCCGCACCTCGTCATTTACAATCGGATCTGGCAGTCGATCGCCGAGCGCAAACTGCGCCCCGGCACCCGCCTGAAAGAAGAACAGCTGGCCGAAATCTTTGCCGTCAGCCGGGCCAGGGTGCGTCAGGCCTTGTCAGCGCTGGAACGGGACGGGCTGGTTACGCTGATCCCCAATCGCGGTGCCTTTGTCGCGGAGCCCTCGATCGACGAGGCGCGCGACATCTTCTTCGCCCGCCGCACGATCGAGGCGCAACTGGTCCGTCGCCTTTGTGCCACCCGCACGCCCGAGGCGCTGACGCGCTTGCATGACCACGTGGCACGCGAACGCGCCGCCCGCGACCGCGGTGACAAGACCGACTGTGTGCGCCTGTCGGGCGGGTTTCACCTGCTGATCGGGGAACTGGCCGGGTCGCCCTATCTGGGCGACGTGCTGCGCGACCTGGTCTCCCGGACATCGCTGATTCTGGTGATGTATCAGCGCAGGTCGCAGGCCGATTGCGGCCCGGACGAACATGCCGAGATCGTAGAGGCCATCGCGGGGCAGGACGCAAAGCGGGCCATGTCCCTGATGGATCACCACATGGACCATCTCGAAGGTACGCTCGATCTTGACGACGATCTGGCGCGTCAGGCGGACCTGAAGGAACTGCTGCAATGACTCGTCCCGTCGACCTGCTGCTGCGCTGCGCGACCATCGTCACTGTCGATGCCGACCGCCGCGTGATCGAAGATGGCTGGATCGGGGTCAGCGGCGACCGGATCGCCAGCCTCGGCACAGGCCCGGCGCCGCAGGCCGCGCGAGTGATCGACCGGCCCGGTCTGATCGCGCTGCCGGGGCTGATCGATGCCCATTCCCACGCTGGCCACGGTCTGGTGCGCGCGGCGGGCGACGGTGATGGCGATCTGTGGTTCGATATCTGCGAAGCGATCTATGCCGGGGCCGCCACACCCGACTTCTGGCGGGCCGAGGCGCGTCTGGCGGGGTTGGAGCGGTTGATGGGCGGGGTCACCACCGCAGTTGCGCTGCTGGGGGGCGGTGCTGACGTGTACCGCACCGACACGCCCGAGGCCGGCGACGCCCATTGCGCTGCAACCCGCGAGCTGGGGTTGCGCACCATTCTGGCGGTAGGTCCGGGACGGATGCCGTTTCCGCGGCACTTTGGCCCTGACCGTCGCCCGGTCAGCTTTGACGACCAGATGGCAGTAGCCGCGGACCTGTTCGCCCGCCATGACGACGTGCTGGACCGCTTGACCGGCATCGCGCTGATCCTGCCGGTATATCTGGCCGGGCATGTGGCCGGTCACGGGCCCGAGATCCGCGCGATGGCGGATGCGATGGCCGCGCTTCAGGCCCGCACCGGCGCGCTTTTCACTCAGGACGGGCATCGGGCGGGGTCCATCGCCGTGGCCGAATCTTTGGGCCTGCTGTCATCGCGCGCGGCGCTTGGGCACAGCATCGACCTTACCCCCGACGATTTCGCGGCGCTGCGGCGGACCGGGGCGAGTATAATCCACAACCCGTCCGCGATCATGTCAATTGCAGGGCGGTGCCCGGTGCCGGAATTGATCGAGGCCGGGGTGAACGTGTGCATAGGTTCGGATGCCGGCGCACCGGACCGCGGTTTCGACATGTTCCGCCATATGGCGCAGGCAATGCATTATCACCGCCGCCATTTCCGCGATGCGTCGGTTCTGCCTGAAGGCAAGGTGCTGGAGATGTGCACCATAGATGCCGCCCGCGCGCTGGGGCTGGACCGCGATATCGGGTCGCTGGAAGCCGGCAAGAAAGCCGACATCATCTTGCTGGACGGCCGCAAGCCGCATCTGTGGCCGCCTGTCATGCCGCTGAACCGGATCACCCATTTTGCCAATGCGGCGGATGTGGATACCGTCATCGTCAATGGCCGGGTGCTCATGGACGGCCGGGTGGTGCCGCACCTTGATGCCGCCGAAATCCTCGACACCGCGCGCGACGTGGCCGACCGCACCTTCGACACCATAGGTCAGGCGGCCGCGCGCCGGGAAACGCCATCGCTTTGGCGACAAGCCCGCCGGGCCGCCGCCCCGTTCCGGCCTTCGGGGGACGACTGACGCGTGAATGGGCACGCGACGAATCCGCCGGCGCCCGGCCCCGCGCGCCTGCCTTGCCGTCCATCCCCAGAAGGCGGCTCAACCGCAGCAAGCGAAGCGATACCGTCGAACGGGCCGTCATCTGGCCGGATTTCTTGGTTCAGCCCGCCCGGCAACTTTCAGCTCGCGATACTGTTGCCTTGCGGCGAACCGCTGGCGCAGGGATGATCGCGCAAGCAGTCACTCCCGCAGTGGGATCTCGCCAGCTTCCGAGCGACGCTCTCGACGGTGGCTGCGGCAGACGGAGGATCGGATGGAACAGGATCAGGCGCGGCGCCCCTCGCCGTCGGAAGTTCAGGGACTGCGGCAGGCGCGGGAAATCGAAGCGCATCTGACCGCGCTTGACAGCTTCGCGCCCATGGCGCTTGGCGTCCTGTCGGTCGCTTCCGGCATCTACACCTACCTCGGGGTCCGGGCCCAGCTTGATGGGTCGAGCACCTTGAGCTTTTTTGCCGCCGTCGCCTATTCGCTGGCGGTATCCGTCGCGATCTTCGTGTTCTGGAGCTACATGATCCGCCTCGCGCCAGCGATGCGGACGGCGCGCACGCGGATGGGGATGCTGCTCACTATGGGCCTCGGCTCCGTCGCGATCATCGCAATGTCGTCGTGGCTTAACGCTGCGGCGCTGGCGGGGTCGGCGGCGGTGGAGCAGCACTTGGCGCTGACGGTTCGCGATTATCAGAGTGAGCTTGAACAGGCGAACCGCGTGGCCGTGGCGGGGCAGGGCCTGCAGCTTGATGTCTCACGCGCCCGCCAGTCCTTTTCAGACCTCTCGACGCAGGAAGCTGCCGGGAACCTGTCCGGCACATCGGGCCGGGGTGCGGTGTTCCGGGTTCTGACATCGAAGGGCGACGAACTGGCGGCGCTGGAGGCCCAGATCGAGGCGCAGGGGCCGCAGATCGAGGCCGCCTTCGCCGAGGGAAACGCGATTCTGACGCGCATGCGCGAACTGACGGCGGCTTCCGGCCCGGTCGGGCAAAGGTCAGTCGTTTTCGCCGAGGAATCCGTTCGCCTCGCCGGTCTGATCGCCCGGCTTCGCCAGTTATCAGTCGCTCCGGTCGTGGACCGCGCCGCGCGCGACTTGGCGGCCTCGGTCGTCTTGCCCAACCTTGACGGGTCCACGGACCGGATACGGGACGCCCAGCAGTCGACCATCGAGTCGGTGTTGCAGCTGCTCGGCCAGCGCGCTGCGTCGTTGCAAGCGGCGGCACAAGAGGTCATGGCGCTTCCTGCGGCGGAAGAGACGACCTATCAGCCGATCTCGACCGCCGATGCCGTGCTGCGTTACGCTGGCGATTTCGTCCCCTCATGGGCAGGCGCCATCGCGATCGACCTGCTGCCGGCTGTCCTCGTGTTCATGATGATGGTGGCACAGTCAGCGATCCGCGAGGATCGTGCCACGGTGGAGCCGGAGGAGACGATGACCCTTGGCGAACTGCGCGCGGCGCTTGCCGCGATGCGTGGGCTCGAGGCGGTCCGCGCGCCGCAGGACAAGGGCCCGCCGCCACCGGACGGCAGCGCGCATGACGATCAAGGCCCGCCGCCCGACCAAACAGCACAAACGCCCGAGGATGCGGCCTTCCATAACGTCGCGTCGCTGGATCGGGGCGGTCGCAAGTGACCGACGATCTGAGGGACGGCGCCCGGCGTAAGCGCTGGAACACTGGCCTTATTCTCAAGGTGGCGTTTGCGGTGCAGTGCGCGCTGGCCCTACTTGTCGTCAGCAGCGATTTTCCGGCGGGCACCATTGACAGGTTGTTGCCTGCCGGGCCGCGCACACCGAGCACTGCGGTTCCGGTCGCGCCGGGGGATCAGACACGCCGCTTTGAGCCGCGCAGGCTTCCGGCCCAAGGGCCGACAGGGCCGGGGTTTCCCTCCGGCGGCAGCGTCACGCCCCGTCTGGAATTCTCGATGGCCGAGGTCGGCGGCCGCGCCGGTACGGTGATCCTGTCGGGTGCAATTCAAGACGGGGATGCGCTGCGCTTGCGCAACTGGCTAATGGCGTCGGCAGAGCCTGCGGCGGCGTTTGCGTTGCACTCGCCAGGCGGGGCCGTGCACGAAGCTATGGAGATTGGTCGCACGATCCGGGCCACCCAGCTTCCGGTCGTTGTCGCGGCGGGGGCGGCCTGCTTTTCGGCCTGCCCCTACATCCTCGCGGGTGGCGAGAAGCGCGAGGTGTCCCGGACCGCGATGGTAGGTGTTCATCAGCATTACTTCGGCGAGAATACATTCCTGCCCGCGTTCCTGCTCGTCTCGGACATCCAGGCCGGGCAGGGCGAGGTCATGACCTATCTCGCCGAAATGGGCATAGACCCGTTGATGATGGCAAAGGCGCTGATGACTCCCCCCGACGACATCTATGTCCTGCTTCCCGCGGAACTCGAAGAATTCCGTCTTGCGACGAAGCTCATTGACTAAGCTCCTATCCGGCAGTGCCGTGGTGCGCTGCGCGGTCACGGCTCGGCTGCGCTACGGTCTGGCAGGACCGTTTTCCGACGTCGGCCCCGGGGTCCGCCGACCCTTAGGCTCACTTCGGCTTGGATTTGGTGGTATTTATCGCCACAATGTTCTTCAGGCTGGGCGCAGCCGCGATCACTTTCACGACTTCCTTCTTCGGTTTCTTCACGTCACGTCGTTTTGTCAGACCTTTGGCCACGGTTTTGAATCCTTTTGTTCTCTGCCAGGGTTTGACAGAAAAAGCAGCGTAGACGCTTCCGCCAGAAAGACCACAGCAATTTTCTCCGGCTTTCCTTTGATCTGCTCCGGCCCAAAGCGCGCTTGGAACAGTAAGGGTGGTCTTTGCAGCACCGTTCGGCGGGTGAGACAGGAGAGAGCGTGGTTTTTACAGGCGTGACGGTGCGTCAATCGGATGGCCGGATTTCTCCCGACCTGAGCCGCGCGAGGTAGCTTTGCAGTTCTTTCTTGACGATGGGCATCAGCAGGTAAAGTGCGACGACATTGACCAGACCCATGGCAAAGATCGCGGCATCGGAAAAGTCGATCACCGCGTCCAGACCGGAAACCGCGCCGATGAAGACAAAAGCGCAGAAGATGAGCTTGAACGCCAGTTCCTTGCCCGCACCTTCGCCCAGAAGGTAGGTCCAAGCTTTGACCCCATAATAACCCCATGTGATGATTGTCGAAAAGGCGAACAGGATCACCGCGACCGAGAGGGCAAAAGGCGCCCATGCAAAGGCAGAGCCGAAGGCGGCAGAGGTGATCGGAACGCCGCCGGCGGCACCCGACGCGGTGGCGATGCGACCGGCATCGGTCAGAAGGTAGCGCCCGATTTCCGGGTCGATCAGAAGTTGCTGCGTGATGATGATGACCAGCGCCGTCATGGTGCAGATCACGACGGTATCCACGAAGGGTTCCAGCAGCGACACGAAGCCTTCGGTGATCGGCTCTTTCGTCCGCACCGCGGAATGGGCGATGGCGGCCGATCCGACCCCGGCCTCGTTTGAAAAGGCGGCGCGGCGAAAGCCCTGGATGATGGCTCCGACGATCCCCCCGGCAACGCCGGTATCGGTAAAGGCGCCGCGCAGGATTTCGCCAAAGGCCCAGACGATCATGTCGGCATGCGCCAGCAGGATCATCAGGCTGACAAGGACATAGCCCAGCCCCATGAAGGGCACGACCTTTTCGGTGACGCGCGCGATGGACCGGATGCCGCCCACGATCACCGCAAAGACCACTGCCGCCAGCCCCAGCCCCGTGACCCATGTCGGCACACCAAAGACCGCGCCCATCTGGCTGGCGGCCTGATTGGCCTGGAACATGTTGCCCCCGCCCACAGCGCCCAGCACGCAAAACACCGCGAACAGCGCCGCAAGCGGGCGCCCGAAGGGCAGGCCGCGTTCGGCAAACCCTTTGCGGATGTAATACATCGGGCCGCCCGAGACGGTGCCATCCGGGTATTCGTTGCGGTATTTCACCCCCAGCGTGCATTCGGTGAACTTCGACGCCATGCCCAGCAGGCCCGCAACGATCATCCAGAAGGTCGCGCCCGCCCCCCCTATGCTGACGGCCACAGCTACACCGGCGATGTTGCCCAGACCCACCGTTCCCGAAAGGGCCGCTGTCAGCGCCTGAAAATGGCTGACCTCGCCCAGATGGCGCGGGTCGGAATACCGCCCCAAGACCAGCGCGATGGCATGACCGAAGGCGCGGAACTGGATGAAGCCGAAGTAGACGGTGAACACCGCCGCAGCGGTGACCAGCCATCCCACGATCCACGGGATATCCGTGCCGGGGAACGTCGAGAAGATGAAGCCCACGAACCACCCGGTAGACCAGGCGAACCAGTTGTCGATCCGGTCGCCGATGGTCTGGGCAAGTGCAACACCGGGAAGGCCCGATACCACGCAGGCAAGCCAGAGGGTCTTGCCCTGCATCGGTTCTCCCTTCCGGATCTGCATCGGATGCGCGCACGCCACGCTCTGATGGTAGGCGAGGGGGGCCGGGGTCGGCAACCAGCTGTTCCTTCGATCAAGGGTCCGCACACCGGAGATTGGCACAGCCCGCGCCTCCGCCTATGCTGCGTCGCAGAAAGCGGAGGTTGTGATGGCGGTGCTTCTGATCCTTCTGGCCTTGGGGCTTCTGATCACGGGCGCGTGGGCCGGACTGTCCGTCCTGATACTGGCGCCTCTGTTGGCGGCGCTTGCGGCCTTTGTCTCCGGGGCGCCGCTGCTGGCAGGGTATACCCAGGTTTTCATGTCCGCAGCGGGCGGGTTTGTCGTATCGTTCTTGCCGCTGTTCCTGCTGGGGGCGTTGTTTGGCAAGGTGATGGATGCCTCGGGCGCGGCGCAGATACTCGCGCGGGCCATTGCCACGGCCGTCGGGCCCGCCAATGCCATTCTTGCGGTGGTTCTGGCCTGCGCGGTCCTGACCTATGGCGGCGTGTCCCTGTTCGTCGTGGCCTTTGCCGCCTGGCCTTTGGCGCGTGCGCTGTTTGCAGAAACCGGCCTGCCTGCGCGGCTGATCCCGGCGACCATCGCGCTTGGCGCCTTTACCTTCACGATGACGGCGCTTCCGGGCACGCCTTCGATCCAGAATGCGATCCCGATGGCAACCTTCGGCACCACGCCCTTTGCCGCCCCCGGCCTTGGGGTGATCGCGGCGGTTGCCATGCTCGGGCTCGGCTTGGCCTGGCTACGTATCCGTGCCAAGGCCTTGGCAGGCGATGCGCCGCCCGTGATGCCGCCATCTGCGCCGCGGGACGTGCCTTTGCCGCTTTGGGCGGCGCTGGTGCCGATCCTGTCGGTGGCGGTTGTGACCCTTGCCATGGGCTGGATCGTGCTGCCCGCGCTGGATACGGGCTATCTGTCCCTGCCGCGTTACGGGGCGACAGACCTGGGGCGGGTCGGTGGCCTTTGGTCCGTGATTGCCGCGCTGACGGTCGCACTGGGGCTGGCGCTGATCCTCAGCCGCCCGCCACAACTGATGAAAACGCTGAACAAAGGCGCCGAGTCGGCCTTGCTCCCCTTGTTCAACACGGCAAGTCTGGTGGGGTTCGGGGCGGTGATTGCCACTTTGCCGGGCTTTGAGGTTCTGCGTCTGGCGCTGGATGGGCTGTCGGGCGGGAATGTGGTGGTGACGGCGGCGCTGTCATCGGGGGCGCTTGCGGGCATTACGGGCTCGGCATCGGGCGGCATGTCCATTGCGCTGGACGTGCTGGGATCGTCGCTGATGGAGCAGGCCGTAGCGCAAGGCGTTGACCCGGCGCTGCTTCACCGGGTCGTCGCGGTTGCGACCGGCGGCCTTGATACGCTACCCCACAACGGGGCGGTCATCACGCTGCTGGGTATCTGTGGAATGACCCACCGTCAGGCTTACGGCGACATCTTCGTCGTCGCCGTGTTGGCCCCCACGCTGGCCTGTGCGCTGATCATGGCGTTGGGGATGTCTGTGGGGGCGTTCTGAACCACATCTTATCCGTCGGTTGTGACGGATATTCCTGCGGCACATTTTCCTAGCACTTACGACACGTGCCCGGTGTCAACGAAAACCCCGCGCCCGTGTTGGCGCGGGGCTGCGACTGGACGGTCGCCGCTCAGAACATGAAGTCGTCCTGATCGAGGTTCGTGACCTGAAAGTTGCGCAGCGTCAGGGTGCCTTCGGCAAAGGTGAACACCACATGCTTGCCCGATTGCACAGCCGCGCCGGTGACGTCGGACCAATCGTCAAGGCCGGCAATGGCGGTCAGGTCGATGGTGTCGTCGCCGGGTTCGAAATCGAAGATGACATCACGGCCCGCATTGAACACGAACGTGTCCGCGCCCACGCCCCCGGTCATGTCGTCGTTCCCCAGACCGCCGGACAACAGGTCGTTGCCTTCGCCCCCGATCAGAATATCGCGCCCCTTCCCGCCGTAGAGCGCATCATCGCCTTCACCACCATGCAGCGTGTCGGAGCCGGCATCGCCGGTGATGATGTCATTGCCCGACCCGCCGAACACAAGGTCATTGCCGCCACCAGCCGTGACGCGATCATTGCCTTCACCTGCATAGACGACGTCGGCGCCAGCCCCGGCACTCACCGTGTCATTGCCCGCGCCGGCGTCCATCGTGTCATTGCCCGCGCCGCCATCCAGCAGGTCGTTGCCCTCGCCGGTGTCCATCCAGTCGTTGCCGTTGCCGCCATAAAAGCGGTCATCTCCGCTTTCGTCGGTCATGCGGTCATCGCCGTCGCCGCCATAAGCGGTGTCTTCGCCCTTGCCGCCCTCGATGGTGTCGTTGCCCGCACCGCCGTAAAGCAGGTCGCCGTCGTCACCACCATCGATGCTGTCGTCGCCGTCGCGCCCGCGGATGGTGTCGTTGCCGTCAAAGCCGCGGATGGTGTCGGCAAAAAGCGTACCGAGGAGGGAATTGGCCGAGTCGTTGCCGTTTATGATCGCCATGATGGTTTCTCCTGAAGGCGCCCGTCGGGCGAGGTTTGCGGTTCCTCCCGTCCGCCAGTGGCCGGGATTGTCAGGAAAACGCTGGGCAGCGCGGGTTATTCCTGCCAGTTCGAAAAAAACTTGCGCCCCGGCCCTTGCGCCGGGGGCGTCACAACAAAACGCCCCCGGCGCAAGGGCCGGGGGCGTCGGCAGAAAACCCGGATGCGGTCAACGAAGCCGGTTCAGCGCGGCGGCTTCGGCCTCGGGCGTCAGCGGCGCGCCCGCGCCGGTTGCGGCAAGCCAGGCGTCCAGCGCCTCGGGTGCCGAGGCCGGGCGATAGCTGTCGCCACCTGTCCCGGTGGCCATCGCGAACCGCAGTTCCCAGCCGCTTCCCGCCGCGCAAGCCACGGCCAACATCGCCCCGCCCGCGCCCTCTTGCGTGATCTCGCGGCACAGTGTTCCGCGCGAATCTACAAAGCTGGCAAGCACCGAAACCCGGTGCCCGTCGGGCAGGGCGGCCGACCGGCCCGATGGCAGGCTGGCCAGCACCGCCTCGACCCCGTGCGCCAGTGCCATCTGCGGCGCAGGCGCGGGTGCAGTCCCACCCATGAACCACCCCGCCCCCAGCCCGACCGCCAGAGCGAGACTTGCGGCCAGCGCTGCAGGTTGCCAGACCGGCCGCGCCGCCCTGTGCGCCGACAGCGCCACCACCTGCGGTGCCGCCGTCGCCATTGCGCGCACCGTGGCGGCAAGCTGCGGGGACACGGCGGGCGGCGGGTCGAACGCCGCCTTCAGCGCGCTGCGCGTGGACACGAACACGCCCAACCGTTCGGCCAAGGACGGGTCAGCCTCAAGCGCCCGTTCCACACGGGCGGTGGCTGCACCATCCAGTTCGCCGTCAGCATAGGCCATCAGCAGGTCGTCGTCGACTTCAGCGGTTGTCATGGGCAGGCTCCCTTGCTGAAAGACCAAACGCACGGGCCATCAGTTTATTCCCGTAGCACTGGCCAGCGCCAGACGCCCGCGCGACAGTCGGCTCATGACGGTGCCAAGGGGAATGTCCAGAATGGCGGCGGCTTCCTTGTAGGACAACTCTTCGACACAAACCAGCATCAGCACTTCGCGCTGGTCTTGCGGAAGCCGGTCCATCGCGGCCATCACGGCCTGCAACATCAGGCGCGATTCCGTAACGGCCACGCCATCCACCTCGCCCGCGTCGGGAGCGTCCGCGATGTCCACCTGCGGCCCCCGGCTCTGGTCGCGGCGCAGCCCGTCCAGCCATGCATTGCGCAAAATGCGAAAGCACCAGCTGTCCATCCGGGTGGCAGGGTCGAACCTGTCGCGGGCGGCATAGGCGCGTTCGGCGGTCACCTGCACCAGATCATCGGCCAGATCCGCGCGACGGCTAAGCGACAAGGCAAAGCGCCGCAACCGGGGCAACAGGGCGACAAGGTCGCGGGCAAACGGGTCGGTCAAATCTTTCATCCTGAACGGGTCATGTTCTTTTCCGACAGCGGGATTAAATGCAGAACGAAATCGTTAGGCATGTATTCCCGCCCCTGCGCAGGACAAGCCCGCGCCCCGACAGAAAGTCCGATGATGCCCCGGTTGGCCCTCATGTTTGCGCTGTTGGTGCTTTTGCCGATGCTGCCGTCGCCCGATGGGCGCGTGCCTTGGTCGGCAGGGGTGGCCTTGGCCGACGACGATGGCGACGACGACGGCGGCGCGGATGACGATGGCGACGATGATGATGGCTCGGCCTTCGGGGGGCGCGAGGCGGGCGGCAATCGTGCAATGCCGCGCCCCGGTCGGCGCGCTCAGGCCACCCGGCCTTCTGCCGCACCCGTTCTGCCGGATTTCGCCCAAGCCGAGGTGGTGGCGCTGGGGCTGGGGGCGGGCGATGTGGCGGTTCTGCTGGCGCTTGGCTACCGCGTGATCGAGGAGCGCACTCTGCCCTCGCTGGGGCTGCGCGCCTTTCGTCTGGCAGTGCCGCCGGGGCGAAGTCTGGACGTGGCACGCGCGGAACTGCGCCGCATCGCGCCCGAGGCTGCGGCGGATTTCAACCACTTCTACCGGAGCGAAACCGCGCCGGATCGACCCGCCCCCTGCATCGGCCCCGCCTGCGCCGCGCGCGAGCAGATCCGCTGGCCGTTTCCCCCGTTGGCGCAGGGCTGCGATCCGGGCGGCGTGGTGGGTATGATCGACACCGGCGTGAACGCCGGTCATGCCGCCCTCGCGGATCGGACCGAGGTCATCCGGCTGGACCCCGGCCCTTATGCACCATCGGATGCGCAGCACGGCACCGGGGTGGCGGCGCTGCTGGTGGGGGCGCCCGACAGCCCGACGCCTGGTCTACTGCCCAGGACCCGTCTGATCGCGGTCGATGCCTTTCACAAGGCTGGGGCAGATGAACG
Source organism: Gemmobacter sp. (assembly GCA_030683915.1). Classification (GTDB taxonomy): domain Bacteria; phylum Pseudomonadota; class Alphaproteobacteria; order Rhodobacterales; family Rhodobacteraceae; genus Wagnerdoeblera. The sequence continues at coordinate 16,440 of JAUXPG010000290.1, read as the reverse complement.
GGCCGAGGTGTTCGACCTGCTCGCCGGGTTGGACCTGTTGGCGGATCGCGGCGTGCGGGTCATCAACCTCAGCCTCTCCGGCCCGCCGAACGCAGTCTTGGAACGGATGGTCGTCGCGCTGACGGGCCGGGGCCTGCTGCTGGTGGCGGCGGTCGGCAATTCGGGCGCACGGTCCGGGCCGGCATGGCCTGCAGCGTATCCGCAGGTGGTCGGGGTGACAGGGGTGGATGCGCGCGGCGGCATTTATCGTCGCGCCGGGCAAGGCCCGCATGTGGAATTGGCCGCACCGGGCGTGCAGGTCTGGACCGCCGCTTCGGTGTCGGGCGGGCGGGCGCGCAACGGCACCTCCTTTGCCGCGCCCTTCGTCACGGCTGCCGCGCATGTGTTGATGGGCCGGGGGCTTGAGGCCCGCGAAGCCCGGCTGGCCCTTGCAGCAACCGCCGCCGACCTTGGCATCCCCGGAGCCGACCCGGTGTTCGGTCACGGGTTGCTGCAGGCCGGGCGCATCTGCGACACCGGCGCGGGTTAGCTCCAGCCTGAGCGCCCAAGCGGGGGACCGTTCAGGCTGGGCACGCGACAGTCTGCGCCGCCTGCATCGCGACGCGCAGGGTCGCGGCGATCACCTGTTCCGGGGGCCCGTCGAACTGGTGGACGCTGGCCTTGGCGCCCTCTCCGCGCCGCTGGGTGGCGATGCAGACCCAACCGGGCGGCTTGCCCTGATCGGGGCCGGGGCCGGCGACCCCGGTGATGGCGATGGCCAGGTCCGCCTCGGGTGCAGCCCGCAACGCGCCGTCGGCCATCTGCCGCGCCACGTCTTCGTCATAGACCGTGCGTTCGGCGATCAGCTCTGCGGAGACGCCAAGTGCTGCGATCTTCTGCCCGGGGCTATAGGTGACAAAACTGCCCGCAAGCGTATCCGAGCAACCGGGCGCGCGGGAAATGCAGGCGGCCAGAAGCCCCGCCGTGCAGGATTCCGCCGTGACCACATGCAGGTCTGCCGCCTTGAGCGCGGTGACAAGCCCCTCGGCCTGTGTCTGCAGTGCATCTGAAAACCGCAGCATGGGCGGGTCGCGGTGCAGCATCGCGGGCCGAAACAGCCGGGCGTCGAGCGTATCGAGCGGGCCGTAGCGGTCGGTTTCCGGGTGGTCGAAGCGAATGGGATTGACGCGCTTATGCCAGGTCGTGCGCAGTCGGGTCAGGACATTGGCAAGCACGGTGCGGGCGTGGCCGTCACCCTGCATCCCCAGCCGGGACGCGAGGGCGGCAGAGGACACCTCGGACGTTTCGCGCAGCAGGTCTTGCAGGCCAAATATAACGATGTCCCACTCCAGATAGGTAGCGCCGATCTGCGCCTCGTCCCCTGCTCCGATGCCCAGACCATCAGTCGGCAGCGCGCGCCAAGTCCGTTCCGGCACGCCATAGGCGCGCGCGAGCCAAGGCACCTCCCAGCTTTTCAGCAAGGCCTGCACCGGGGCGAGATCGCCGACATCGCCGTGCAACGTCCAGAACCCGGCGCCAAGTTCGGAATAGTTGTCGGTGCTGGCGACCAGCCCACCGAAGCGGTGCGCCTGATCATACAGCGTCATCATCCGCAAGCGGGCGCGCAGGTTGCCGCGCCGGGTGCGCTGTGCCGCCTCGTCCGTATCGGCAAGGGTAGTGTCGAGCCCGGCCAGGCAGCTGACGGCGGCCTTGAACGTGTCCGACAGATCAAGGTGCAGATGTTCCAGATGCAGGGCGCGGCAGGCTTCGATGCCGCGCTCGGTTTCGGCAGGGTTCTGCAGGATCGGCAGGGTCAGCCCGACGACCCGCCAGCCGGCCGCCTTGAACAGCGCCGCCGTCAGAGCGGAATCGACCCCGCCCGACATACCCAGCACCGCCGTGTCGATCTTGGCGCCGGTGCGGTAGTCTGCCAGCTGCTGCACCAGCCTTTCGCCCACCCGCGCCAGATCGTCGGGTGGCAGGAAGCGGCCATCGTCCACCAGCGCCTTCAGCCGATCAGCAAACCACGGCGACAGGGGCCCCGTCTGGTTTTGCCGCGAGAGGTCAAGTATCTCAGGCAACAGCGTCATGGGGGGGTCCTTTGGCCACGTCGTCCAGGGTCACCACCGTTGTCGGCCCGGTGTCCTGCGGCGCCTCGCGCAACCGGCCCAACAGCACCGCCATGTCACGCCGCCCGCATGCCGCGCGGTCGGCCAGCCTCGCGCGCGAGAAATCGAGCGCCTTCAATGACCGTTCCGACCCGGCGCCCACATAAGACATCAGGCCCAGCAGGACATGCGGCAGGTCGGTGTTCAGCCGGTGGCGCAGTTCGCGTTCGGTGACCAGTGCGGCCAGCGCGCGCCGGGTCTGGACGGAAAACGCAAGGTCCTGCACCCGTGTCACCGCCTGATCCAGCGATTGAGGCGCAGGCCCGCGCGGATTGAATAGATCGCAGGCAAGGCAAAGCAGCGGGCGGTCAAGGTCAGCGCGCAGCACGCGGTCGAGCGCAAGGTTGTTGGCCAGCCCCCCGTCGCACAGATTCCGCCCCTCCACCGAAACCGCAGGAAACAGCGGCACCAGCGCCGTCGCGGCCAACAGATGGTCGACATGGACGCCGGTGGAGGCGGTGTCGAACCACACATCCTCACCCGTCTCAAGATCCAGCGCCATGACCGACAGACGGGCCTCGCCGTTGTTCAGCCGGTCAAAGTCGATCAGCCGTTCCAGCGTGCGCCGCATCGGGCGATGGTCGCGCAGGGCGGTGTCAGGCGGCAGGAAGGGCAGCACCGACCACACCCCGGGCCAACGGGCCCCAAAAAGACCGGGGCGTCCGGCCAGCAGCGTGGCCAGGCCATAGTCATTGCCGATCCGGGCGCGCATGCCTTCGGGCAACAGGTGTAGCCCCGGTGGAGTTGGTTGCGCGGCCTGACGCCAGAAGGCCTCTAGCCGTGCGAACCGCGTCTCGGGGGGATTCCCCAGCAGGATGGCCCCGGTGATCGCGCCGATGGAGGTGCCGATGTACCAGTTGGGCGTCAGGCCGCTGTCGGTCAGCGCCGCGCAGGCCCCGCTGTGATAAGCGCCAAGCGCGTTGCCCCCCGCCAGCACAACCGCCACATCCCGCGCCGCAAACCCGGTGTCGGGCGGACCGCTCGTTTTGACTGTCATGGGATCACACGGCCTTTCGGTTGGGCGAAGCCTTCGGTGAACCGGCGGTCTCGCCGAATGTTCCGTTGTTTGTGGCAGCCGGCACGGTCTGGCCTTGACCAAACAGGACGCCATCGCGCCCCCCGTCCGGGTTCAGGCGTGCCGGTGGTCCACTTCCAGCGTCGTTGCGCGACCTTGGCGGACAAGCGCAACCAGCGTGCTGAACCCGCCTTCCAAGGCCGTGCTCATCGCCAGTCTTCGTAAAGGTCGGCGGCTATAGAACCATTGGTCTGTGGCCGCCCTTTGGCACCGTTGGTCGCGCATCAAGGTCGCCATCTCAAGATGGCGTGCAAGGCCGGCAACCTCTTGCCCGGCAAGCGCTTCTATCAGCGAGCGCGTTTCCGGGCGATTGCGCAAGCGCAGCTCGGCTGCGGTCCGGATATCGAGCACCTTGGTCAGGAGCATGCCCCAGGCATCCGCGATTACATGGGCGCTTCTCGGTGTATGGCCGTCAAGGCCGAAGCTCAGGATCAGAAAGCCAAGTTCGACCGAGGGGAACCGTTGCAAAGCTTCGGCCAGGCGCTTCTCGATCGGGTCGGTAGCGGTCAGGAAATGCGCGCGGTCGATTTGCTCGGGGATCTCGGGGATGCCTTGGTTGTCCAACCCGGCGATGACGGCCCTTAGACGCTCCATGATCATTTTACCCTCCAAACCAGCTACAGAAACCCGACAGATCCCCCGCGACACGACATCCAAGGACGCAGCACTGCCCGAGCGAACATGACCAACGTAAGGCCGCGCGGGTCGTTCCCGTGCCTGCCGTACTTTCTGCATGGCCAAGTGATGATGGCGTTCACGCATCCGAAAGGTTGAAGCCAGCGCTCAGGTGGGCGCGCAGCAGAGCAGGGGTTCCCGTGGGGCGACACCCCGGATGAACGCACTTGACGCAAACCTCCCAGCGCGAGAGTCTTGGGACTCCTTCGCGAGGCCGCCATGTCGGACAGCATCCATCTTCAACGCATCAACCCCGCGCTCAATCAGCGACGTTTCTACCGCATCTGCTTGCAAGCGAACCTCTTTGGCGGCGTCGATGTCTGGCGGGAATGGGGACGGATCGGGTCACCCGGTCGGCTGCGGATCGAGCCCTGTGCCGACGTTCGCGAGGCGCGAGAGAGGCAAGGCCGCCTTGCAGCCGGCAAGATCCGCCGTGGTTATGTGCTGCTCTGACGAGTGGCTGTCTGGGTTGATCATCCCTCACTCGACCGATGCGACCGGGTTCGCTTGGCCGGAGAACGATCGGTCGGCGACCCGCGCCAGATAGGTGCGCAGTTCGCTTTCCTCGTCAGGCCCAAGCCCTGTCACATCGTTCAGTTCCCTTGGCGGCATCCAACCCGGATCAATCCCGCGCATGTCGGGCAACTCGTGGGCGATCCCCTTGTGGCAGTCGATGCAGGTGTAACCCTCTGTCTGGACCAGAAAACGCGTGTGGATGTCGGCTGCGCGGTCGGTTTGCCGCGCCAAGTCCATGGCCACTTCTGAGTGGCAATTCCGGCATTCAAGCGAGTCGTTGGCTTTCAGCCGCGCCCATTCATGTTCGGCCAGCCGCAACCGCTGGTCCAGAAACTTCCGGCGGGTATCGATGGTTCCGAAAAGGTGGCCCCAGACCTCCTTGCTGGCCTGCATCTTGCGGGCGATCTTGTGCGTCCACTCATGCGGAACATGGCAATCGGGGCAGCCCGCGCGGACGCCCGAGCGGTTGGTGTAATGCACGGTGCGGGTCAATTCCTCGTAAACATTCGCCCGCATTTCGTGGCACGAGATACAGAATGCCTCGGTGTTCGTCGCCTCGAGCGCGGTATTGAACCCGCCCCAGAACAGCACGCCGCCGACGAACCCCCCCAAGGTCAGAAACCCGAGGCTAAGGGTTCGGCTGGGCCGGGTGACAACCTGCCAGAAGGTTCTGAGAAAGGCCGGAGCACGCAGCGCCATCACCTGTCTCCTGCCGGAAGAAGCAACCGCATGTCGCGAAAGACGTTCGGCACAAGGGGTTTTGCGGTGGTCTGTGCAACATGGCAGGCGGTGCAGAAATAGCGCCGCGGTGACACGTCCGACAGCATCTGCCCGTCGCGGTCCTGAAAATGGGTGATGCTGATCATCGGAGCAGACACGAGCCCCGAATATTCGCGGCGGTGACATTCCAGACAGCGGTTGGTATTTACGGTCAGCTGATACCCTTCGATCGAATGGGGAATGATCGGCGGCTGTTCGGGGTAACTTCTGCCAACGCGCACATCATCCACGATCCAGTCGGGCAACGGCGGGGCTGCCACATCCGACATGGGCTGGGGCGCGCCTGTAAGGCGGGGCGCATCCTGTGCCAGCGCAACGGCCACCAAGCCGCACACTGCCAGCGCGGCGGCGGCCGGGATCTTCAGACGGCTTCTATTCTGACGGCGCATTTCTTGAAATCCGTTTGGCGTGAGATGGGGTCATTGGCGTCGAGCGTGACCTTGTTGATCAGTTGGCTGGCATCGAACCACGGAACAAAGATCACGCCGCGCGGCATCCGGTTGCGGCCGCGTGTTTCAAGCCGGCTGCGCATTTCGCCCCGCCGGGAAATGACCCGCACTTCCGACCCCCGATTGAGGCCAAGCGCGCGCGCGTCTTCGGGGTGCATGAAGCAGACCGCTCCGGGGAACGCCTTGTAAAGTTCCGGCACCCGCATCGTCATCGAGCCGGAGTGCCAGTGTTCCAGCACGCGCCCCGTTACCAGCCAGAATCCATACTCATCGTCGGGGGATTCTGCGGGGGGTTCATAAGGAACGGCAAGGATGACGGCGCGACCATCGGGCCTGCCGTAAAAACTGACACCTTCGCCAGGGTTCACGTATGGGTCGTGTCCTTCGCGGTAGCGCCACAGCGTTTCACGCCCGTCAACCACCGGCCAGCGAAGACCGCGATTCTGGTGATACGTGTCGAACGGCGCCAAATCATGCCCATGGCTGCGCCCGAACTCGGCATATTCCTCAAACAGCCCCTTTTGCGGATAGAACCCGAATGCTGCGGCTTCTGCGTTGGCGTAATCCGGGTTTACATCGGTCACGGGATAAAGGTTCGCCTTTCCGTTGGCGAACAGCACGTCAAACAGCGTCTTGCCGCGATATTCGGGTGCGGCGGCGAGAATCTCTTCTGGCCAGACTTCGTCGGTCGTGAAGCGCTTTGAAAACTCCATCATCTGCCAAAGATCCGAACGCGCATCCCCGGGCGCATTGACCAATTGATGCCAGAAATGGGTCCGCCGTTCGGCGTTGCCGTAGGCACCCTCTTTTTCAACCCACATCGCCGCGGGAAGGACAAGATCGGCCGCGCGGGCGGTGACGGTAGGATAAGCGTCTGACACGACGATGAAATTATCGGGGTTCCTGTAACCCGGATAGGTTTCCTGGTCGATGTTCGGGGCTGCTTGCAGGTTGTTGTTCACCTGTATCCAGTAGAAGTTGATCGCGCTGTCCTTCAACTGCCGGTCCTGCTCCACCGCATGTGCGCCGACCCAATCGGGCAATAGTCCGGCTGGCAGCTCCCAGATTTCTTCGGCATGGGCCCGGTGCTCGGGGTTGGTGACCACGGTGTCGGCGGGCAGCCGATGGGCAAAGGTGCCCACCTCCCGCGCCGTGCCGCAGGCCGACGGCTGGCCGGTCAAGGAAAACGGGCTGTTGCCCGGTTCCGAGATTTTCCCGGTCAGAAGGTGGATGTTATAGACCATGTGATTGGCCCAGACCCCGCGCACATGCTGGTTGAAGCCCATGGTCCAAAGCGACATCACCTTGCGATCGGGATCGGCATAAAGCTCGGCGAGTTCTACCAGCAGTTCAGGATCGACCCCCGAAATCTCGACCGTCCGCTCAAGGGTGTAGTCCGCAACGAAGGCGGCGAAGCTTTCAAAGTCGGAAGGCGTCATGGCGCCCGCGTTTGCAGCACCGGTTGCGGCGGTCTGAAGCGCGTGTTCGGGGCGCAAGCCATAGCCGATGTCGGTTGCGCCGGTGAAGAACGCGGTGTGCTTATCCACAAAGTCGCGGTTGACGCGGCCGGTTTGAATAATGTGGTTGGCAATGTAGTTCAGGATCGCGAGATCGGTGCCGGGCTTGAAGATGATCGGGGTATCGGCAAGGTCCATGCTGCGGTGCGTAAAGGTCGACAGCACGGCGACGCGGACGTGTTCATGCCCCAGCCGCCGGTCCGTCAGGCGCGTCCACAGGATGGGGTGCATTTCGGCCATGTTCGACCCCCACAAGACGAAGGCATCGGCATGTTCGAAATCGTCATAGCAGCCCATCGGTTCATCCATGCCGAAGGTCCGCATGAAGGCCGTAGCCGCCGAGGCCATGCAGTGGCGCGCATTGGGGTCTAGGTTGTTGGACCGGAAACCCGCCCGCATAAGCTTGGTGGCCGCGTAGCCTTCCCAGATTGTCCACTGGCCAGACCCGAACATCGCCACGGCCCGCGGGCCCTTTTCCGCCAGCACTCGCTTGGCCTGTGCGGCCATGACGTCGAACGCCTCGTCCCACGACACCGGCTGGAAATCGCCGTCCTTGGCATAAACCCCGTCACGCATGCGAAGCAGCGGCGTGGTCAGCCGATCCTCGCCATACATGATCTTCGACAGGAAATAGCCCTTCACACAGTTCAGCCCGCGGTTCACCTCGGCCTGCGTGTCGCCATGGGTGGCCACCACATAGCCGTCACGGGTGCCGACCATCACGCCGCATCCGGTTCCGCAAAAACGGCATGGCGCCTTGGACCAGCGGATGCGCAGCGCCTCGACCCCGCCGGGAATGGGTTGCGCGGCGGTTGCAACGGGAATGCCCGCAGCAGCCGCCGCTGCGGCCGTGGCCTGTGCTTTGATATAGTCGCGCCGGGTCATAGGCATTGTTCGTCTCCCATCGTGGACAGCGGCTCGGCCTGTTCGTAGACCATGCAGGCGGAATGCACCCCGTCGAGCAGCGCGAGTCGGGTGAGCACCTCGCCCACCGCACCGCTGGTCGGGCCTTCGATCAGCACGACGATGCGGCCCGGGCATGACAGCGCGACCTCGACCCCCAGCGCCGTTACCGCGCCGGAAACCTCGTCCGTGGCGGCAGGGCTGACGCGCAGGACGGCGCTCGAAATGTGCTGCATCGGTTCACGCATGGGGCAGTCCGGGCATAGAAATCGCCTCGACGGGGCAAACCTGCTGGCATTCGCCACAGCCGGTGCAAAGGTCTGCGGCAAGGGTTGCAAGCGGGGGGCCACCGGCGCGTGGCCGAAGCCGGATTGCGGCCTCCTGGCACACATCGGCACAGCTTCCGCAGGCGATGCCACGTCGGGCAAGGCAGGTTGCGCCGATGGCAGCGACGGCAGGGGCGATGTTGCCCGAAAGGAAAGCGCGGCGCGTGGGGGTCATGGCGCGTCCTTCAGTGAGGTGGGCCGGGGGGGCCAAAAATGATCTGCCACATCCAGACCAGAAACCCGTAGGCACCGACGAACCCGACCGAAAGGAAAGGCCAGATGACGACCGCGAGTAGGAAGAAAACGATGCCTTCGGTGCGGCGGCTTGCAGTCCCCGGCGAAGTCTCGGCCACATGCGGCGGGTGGAAAGGGGCCGTACTGCGCGTCCTGACCAGCGCGATCCCTGCTCCGAGAAAGGCGAGGGAGAAGGCCGAAGTGACCACGTGCGGGGCCATGTACCCCAACTGGAACGAACCATAGCCAATCCATCCCCAGATGATCCCGACCAGAACCCCGGCAAATGCGCCCGCAGCCGCCCAGAGTCCGGCGGCGCGCAGCCGGTCTCGCATCGGGATCCGGTGTTCCAGAGGCGCGCTTGGCGTCATGAGCGATCTTCGCTGCCACCCGTCATGGCCGCCCCCTTTCTGCCGACTGTGTCCGTCGCTAGAAAAGGCCAGAACTTGTGGACGGCAGGTTTGTTCCCGGACCGAGCCGGGCAAAGCGGCGTGGCACTGCAGGCGACAGCCGTGCGACGCTCCGGCGAGTGCAGGGCGGTCAAGGCGCCGAAGTTGTGAGGCATCGCCGCCCTTTGGCGGTTATCCCGACGGCTCGATGGGTTGGGTGTCGATCCGGCCGCCAATCCGGCTGCCCGCCCGCAAATTGCGGTAGAAATAGTCAGAGAACCCGGCCTGTTTCATGGCGGTCTCGGTCTGGTCGATCGGGTAAGGCACACGGCGCAGATGGAACGCCTCCCCGTCCCACAGCGCATAGGCCGCATCCGGGTTGCCATCCCGGGGCTGGCCGACGGACCCGGGATTGCAATAAACGGTGCTGGCACCCTGCCAGACATATTGCACGTGGGTATGCGCCGAGGCGAACGCCCTGCCGGGCAAGGCGCGAAAATAATCGTCGGTCGGGATCAGGTATTCGTCCAGCGGGTCGTGCCAGCCGGCATGCACCATCGAAACCCCGGCGACCGTAGCGGACAGCGCCAGCGTGCCAAGCCACTGCAGCGTTTGGGGTCGCAGACGGGCGCGCTGATGGTCGAGGCAACGGTTCGCGCTGTCCGACCGCGGGCATGGAATGTTTTCAAGGATATAGGTGTCATGGTTGCCGCGCACGCCGGTTATTGCGCGCGCGCGCAGCAGGTCCACGCATTCGTCAAGCTGCGGATAATAACCCGCGACATCACCCAGGAACACGATCTGACGCGCAGCGCTGCGGTCAATGTCGTCCAGCACCGCGCGTAGAGCGGGCAGATTGCCGTGGATGTCAGCGATCAGCGCGATCATCATGGTGGATAAGGTCCTCGATGTACCGGATCGCGTGGCCGGATCTCAGCGCGGGTTGGGTAATCGGGCGCCGGTACAGGTAGTGGTCCAGGCACATCTGCGCCTCGTTATAGCCGAAGGCCGCCCGCAGCGATGTGGCCGAGGAAATTCGCGGGTTGATCTCCAGCAGCCAAGGCTGGCCCTCGGCCATCCGGAACTGGAAGTTTGTTGGCCCCTCCGCTTTCAGGCTGCGTGCCAGCCGGGATATGACCGGCAGGAAAGGGGCGGCCTCTGTGGTGCGGGCGCGCACGGTGGCGCCTTCGGGCGACAGGTGGCGTTGCAGGGCAATGACGGCCATGACCTCGCCCGCGCTGCAAAAGGCCGAGACGGTGTATTCCGCATCATCGGTTCCGATGAGTCTTTGCGCCAGATACACGTCGCCCAATCGACCGGAATGCGGGGCGAACTCTTCTTCCGATCCAACCCGCAAGATGCCCTTGCCTGCATACCCGTGACGGGGCTTGAGCAGGAACGGGGTGCCGAGGTCAGTGGCCAAGGTGGCGAAATCGCCTGTAATCGCGCTGGGGATGCGCGCAGGGTCGCCCGACTGCTTCAGGAAATGGTCAAAGGCAACCTTGTCACCCGCCAGTGCGATCAGGTCAGGGTTGTTGAGTGCGATGGCGCAGCGGGGTGCGGTGCCCGCCTTGACGGCGCGCCCAAGCCAGACCGCATCCTGCTCGATGCCGGGGATGACAAGATCGACCCCATGGTCGCGCACGACCGAGGCCAACCAGTCGCCATACTGCGGGCAACTGGTGAGCGGGGCTTGCACGAAACGGTCGGCAAAATACTGACCGACCGCATGCGCGAATATGTCCGCGGCCACCAATGTCACGCCCGGAAGGGCCTTGAGGGATTTCAGGATGCCATAGCCGATGATGGCGCCGGTTCCTGTCACAAGAACCGTGGTCACCGCGCGCACGCCGTAAACAGCAGCGCGGCACTGAGTTCGGGGTAATCGCGCCCGACACTGCACATGGCCCGCAACACGTCGGGCGACAGGTCCAGACGGCGCAGCTGGTCGGTGGTAAAGGGCTTGAGGAATATGCCCTCTTTCGCAGTCACGGTGTGGCCCGTCTGTTCCAGCAGGTCCTGTAACGTTTCGACCGTGAACAGCCGCAGGTGACCCAGCATCCGGTCACCCGCGCCCAGTGCCATGAGGTCGGGAAGCAAGCCGGCGGCCTGCCCGAAGCGCCGGTGCAGCGATGCGGCATTGGGCACTGCCACCACAATCTGCCCGCCCTGGGCGAGATAGGGGCGATATCGGTGCAGGATCGCTGCCGGGTCCGAGACATGTTCAAGGACGAAGCCCATGATGATCAGATCATAGTGCCCTGTCGGCTCGAAGTCCTCGAAATAGGCCTGATGGGTGACGGCGCGTGTGTCGGGATATTTCTGACGGAACTGGTCGATCACCGCCTGAGAGCCGTCGACCACTTCGTAGGACTGGAAGAATTCGGCAAAGCGCTGGCAGGTCAGGCCGTGGCCGACGCCCAGTTCCAACACGCGCGCATCCGGCGGAGTGCGCGCGATGATTTGGCGCGGATACCAGTCCAAAATGATCGCGTTGTCGTAGGCATAGGGAAAATCGTCATGATATGCAGCCAGATAGTCATCCAGAGCGTTGGTCATGTATCCCTCCCGATCACCGCACGGATGATATAGATCGGGCGGTCCTTGGTTTCCTGAAATATCTTCGACAGGTATTGGCCCACCAGGCCAATGCCCACGATGATCAGCCCGCCCAGAAACCAGATCGAGAACATCAGCGACGTGAAGCCGCCTTCGATCTGGTCCGGGGTCAGCAACTTGCGGGCAAGGATGTAGCCGCCATAGACAATCGAGCCGATCCAGACGGCAAGGCCGGTCAGAAAGAACATCGTCAGCGGCGCTGCCGTGAACGAGGTCACCGAGTCAACGGCCTGCCGCAGCTTGCGGCCCATGCCATAGGTCGAACGGGTGCCATTCTTGCGCGTGGCCTTTACCAGCGGCAGCGGCACCTGCCGAAACCCCGCCCAGGGGAAAAGCCCGCCCAGGTACAGCACCTTGTCACGCACCTGCAACAAGCCGTCCAGATAGCGGCGCGACATCAGACGGCAGGTCATCTGATCTGCCGGGATGCGGACAAGCGACCCGACGTTGAGCAGTTTCCACAGCGCCCGGCCCAGAAAGTTGTCAATCCGCGACCCGACACGCTTTTGCTGGATACCATAGACAACATCGGCCTTCTGATCCTGCGCGGTCTGGTAAAACAGCGCCAACCATTCAGGCTGTTCCTCAAGATCGATGTCGGTCAAATATATCAGCGCACCGCGCGCTTGCGACAGCCCGGCAAGAATGGCGGCGTGGTGCCCGAAGTTGCGGCTCAGGTCCACCAGAATGACCCGCGCATCGGTCGCACACAGATGTGCGGCAATTTCCGCGCTGTCGTCGGGCGACCCGTCATTGACAAGGACAATCTCGTAATCGTCGGTGATTTCCGCTGCGGCGGCGCTGACGCGGCGGTGGAATTCTGCAATCGTCGGGGCAGAGCGATACATCGTCGCCACGATCGAAAGGTGGGGTGGCCGCGGGCTGGGTGTCATCCGAAAACCTTGTCGGCAGGCAGGCTTGCAAGAACATCGAGGATCGAGACGGCGGGCGTATAGCCCTTGTCCGCCTGTGGATAGGCGGGATAGTCGGGATAGGTCATCCAGTCCACAGCGATGCCCGCGCGCGTGAACTGCGCCTCATCCAGGTAGGCGCGAGCGGCCGGGCCAGTCAGATAGCGTCGGGCACCCAGCGCCTGACACATCGACACGAGCCGTCCAGTCCGGTCGCCGGTCTGCGGCAGGTCGGCCGCATTGTGCAGCTTGGTCGCAAGGCCCAGCATCTGCATCACCCGTTCGATCAACAGCCGGTTCACCCCGCTCAGACTGTTCAGCGCGGCGGCATCGCGGTACCATACGTCCAGTGCAGGCGCCAGCACGTCGCGGTAACGCGGCGCCCTGCCAAGCGCGGCTTGCAGGGTCCCAAGGTGCCGTCTGGTCCAGCGCGGGTCGCTGATCAGCGTTTCAGCGATGCTTTGCCCAAAGCGGTTGCTTTGCAGGACAGGAATTGTCACCCATACCGGACCATTCGGCGCGACGATGCGATTGCGATTGCGCCAGTCGTTTTTGGTATACTGGACAGTATCGTACAGCACGAAATGGTCCGAACGGCGGATCAGGTCGAAATATCCGCGCCACGGAACGTAGTTAGATTGCAAGATCGCGACGGTCGCCAATCATTACCCCGTGCAAAGCCGCGCCGCGCTGCCTGCGTTGCGGATGCTGCCAAACCTTAAGGCATGGCTTGGGTCGGCACAACCATGCATCCCGGGGCGCGGGGATCAGGGCCCGAGGCGGTAAAGCCGAAGGCCATCGGACAGCGCACAAGGTATCTTCACCTGCTCCAACGGCAATGGCCGGTCCGCGATGACGTATGAGGTGCCAAGCGCGTGCAGCGCGGCGAAGTCTGGCGAGATTTCCGGCACTCGGTCAATGAACAACCCAACGCGGCTGCCCCAGTCGTCGTAGTAGGCGCGCAGTTCTGCGGATGCGTCCAGCTTGGCGGCAATCACCGGGCGGAAGGCGGTGTGCCAATGGGCGGGGTAGAGATAGTGGTATCCGTCGGTCGCCGCCATCCGGTGCAGCGGCGCCAGCATCGGGTCGGGTCCCGCCGACGCGACCCGGCGGTTCCCCACAACCTGCGCGATGCAGGCGTATTCTTGGCTGCGCATGTGTCGCTGCACGGTTGGAATGGCTGCGGCCAGCCTGTGCAGGGACAGGTTGGCCCGCGCCAGTGCAAAGGCCAGCCCGTTTTGCCGGGCTTGCGCGCGAAGAAGCGCGCGGTCCTCGGGGGGAAAGGCCGCGCGCAGCGTGGCGCCGTTCACGCCGGACCAGATCAGCATGGCCTGCACCAGTGTCAACACGGCCGCCGCACGGACCCATCGCGCCGCGCGACCGGCGGGGGCCGCAAACAGCACAAGCGCTCCGAGCGTGATTAGCAAAAAGGCGGCGAATTGCCCGATCCGATCGAATTGCAGCGAAGCAAGGACACCGGGCAGGACACGCCCCTGCCAAGGCGCCAGCAGGTCAGTGGCCACAGCACCAAGCAGGATGCAAGCCACCATGACCCCGGCCCGCCGCCGCACCACCAGTCCGGCGATCAGGAAAACTGCGCTGTAAAGCGCGGGCGTGACCGTGGCGTGATACCAAGGCATCTGCCCGACCAACGCGGCGGCCAGCTTGCCCGCCACTTCGGCCGCGTCGGGCAGCGCAGCGGTGGTCGGCCACAGGCTTCGGTGGGTAACCTCGCCGCCCAGCACCTGCGCGAACAACGGCAGTGCGCCCAGCACCGCCCCGCTGATATAGACCGCCAGTGGCACCAGAGTGCCCCGAAGCCCGCGCCCCAGCGCAGCCGACAACACGAACACCACGACCGGCAGAAAAATCGCATGTCCGACCAGCCCCGAGTTCCAGCCAACTAGGAACAGCCCCGCGACCGAGGCAAACGACACCGGTCGCCATGCCAGAAACACCACCAGCGGCGCCGCCGCCACCCCAAGGCCGAGTGTCGAGAAGCCAAGCGTCATCGCGAACAGGCAGGCCATCAGCGCAGCACTACGCGCAGGATCGCCCTCTGTCGCCCGGTTCGCGCCGTCGTGGCGGGCGACGTCGCACAGTAAAACGTACATCGAGATATATCCGGTGACGACCACCAGAAGCTCGGTCACGAAATAGGCCATTGCCGGGGCGAACAGTACATAGATCAGCTGAATCGGCCAGGTCAGCCCCGCGAAATAGGTCCAGTCGAGCACCCCGTTCAGGTGAAGGTCCAGAACAGCATGATCCATGCCCCCGGCCCAGAACCTCGCCCCAAGAACGTGGTAAACCAGTCCGCTGTCGAGATTGTCATGGACCCGCGCAAAGATGCCCCCCAGCAACAGCGGAACCGCCATGAATCGCCAAGCCATCAGCGCGATGAAAAGGCGGTGGGTGCGAAGAGACATGGAAGGGGTCCTGCCGTCGGATCGGTGGCGGCCACCCTATGGCCAACGGGTACGGTCCACAATTTCCAAACCCGCCGATGGCCGCGATTTGACGCGCCTTGCGAAGGGGCCTATCATCCACCCTCGCGGCCGACCCGCCCCGATGCGGATCCCGCAGCGCAAAAGACCGAACGCCAGGACGCACCCGCATGATCATTGCACGACCCCGGCAGGCAGCGCGCCGCCCGACCGTGGGTGGCGGGCGCTAAGGTGGCGGGGCGCTCGGTTCTTGGGCAGTTGTGGCGCTTTGGCCTTGTCGGGGTCAGCACCAATCTGGTGGGTTATCTGGCCTACTTGGGCCTGACCCACGCCGGACTGCCGCCCAAGGTGACAATGACCTGCCTTTACATCATCGGCGCCGCCCTGAGCTTTGTGCTGAACCGGCGGTGGACTTTCGGCCATACCAGCGCGGTCTCGGTCGCAGGGGTGCGTTTCGCGCTGGCGCATGCGGGCGGCTTTACGGTGAACTATGCCATGCTGGCCCTGTTGCATGACCGTCTGGGCTGGCCGCACGAACTGGTGCAGGCGATGGCGATAGTGGTGGTGGCTGGGGGGCTGTTCGTGGCATTCCGGGTTTTCGTGTTTCCTGTTCGGGTGGCGTCATGAGACTGTGTCGCGAATGCGGGTTGCCCCATGTGTCCGACCTCGCGGCTTGTCCTGACTGCGGCTGGGCGCCGCCGCTTCGCAACGGTTTCCCGGCCTATGCCCCGGAGCTTGACGCCGAAGGCACTGCAGGGTTCAAGCCCGAGGCTTTTGCCGAACTGGCGCGGCTGGAGGAGGGCCACTTCTGGTTTCAGGCGCGCAACCGGATCATCCTGTGGGCGATTGAACGCCACGCGCCCGCCCCCCGCAGCATTCTGGAGATCGGCTGCGGCACGGGATTTGTGCTGCAGGCATTGGTGAAGCGGTTTCCCCGGACCCACGTTACGGGCAGCGAGGTGTTTACCACCGGCCTCGTCTACGCGAAGCGGCGCGTACCGGGCGTGCATCTGTGCCAGATGGATGCGCGCGACATCGGCCATGTCGCCGAGTTCGAGGTGATCGGGGCCTTCGACGTGCTGGAACACATCGCCGAGGACGACCGCGTGCTGGATTCGGTGCGCCGGGCGCTGGTGCCGGGTGGCGTGCTGGTGCTGACCGTGCCGCAGCACCCTTGGCTTTGGAGCCCCGCCGACGACTACGCCTGTCACGAACGGCGCTATACCGCGCGTGATCTGACCGCAAAGCTGCAAAAGGCCGGGTTTCACATCGAGCAATCCACCTCCTTCGTGACCCTGCTGCTGCCTGCGATGATGCTGTCGCGGCTGCAGAAGCGCCGCGAAGCCGCCGATACCCGCGACCCCGCATCGGAGTTCCGCTTGCCTGCGCTGTTGAACGCACTGTTCCTTGTGATCATGCGGGTCGAATTTCTGTTGTTGCGCCTTGGTCTTT
>JAUXPG010000160.1 GCA_030683915.1 Gemmobacter sp. | reverse complement strand
GCACCTCGGTCACCCGGATCGCCTCGGCACTGCGCGCCAGCCGATAGCCCCCACCCGGCCCGCGCACCGATTCGACCAGCCCACTCCTCCGCAGCTTGACGAACAGTTGCTCGAGATAGGCCAGCGATATGTCCTGCCGCCGCGAAATCTCGGCCAGCGACACCCGGCCATCACCGGGGTGCATCGCCAGATCGGCCAGCGCCACCATCGCATAGCGGCCTTTCGTCGAAAGCTTCATGGAATACCCCTTGCCCGGCCGCTCCGTGACCTGCCACACCATTGACGCCGGACCGTTGGACGCTTAACTCAAATCCAGTCCGGCCGGAAGCCTCCGGCCATTTGGAACAATTCTAAAGACCGGTGCCCCTCGCGTCAACCGGACGCGCGCGGCCGGTCCATCAGGGAAAGCCGCGATCCACCCATGCCCGAAGTGATTTTTCCCGGCCCAGAAGGCCGCCTCGAAGGCCGCTATCACCCGCAACGCGAACGCGATGCCCCCATCGCCATCATCCTGCACCCGCACCCGCAGTTCGGCGGCACGATGAACAACCGCGTGGTTTATAACCTGCACTACGCCTTCCACAAACTCGGCTTCACCGTGCTGCGTTTCAATTTCCGCGGTGTCGGGCGCAGCCAGGGCGAATACGATCAGGGCATCGGTGAATTGTCCGATGCGGCCTCGGCGCTCGATTATCTTCAGTCGATGAACCAGAACGCCAAGCACTGCTGGGTGGCGGGGTTCAGCTTTGGCGCGTGGATCGGGATGCAACTGCTGATGCGTCGCCCGGAAATCACCGGCTTCGTGTCGGTCGCGCCGCCCGCCAACATGTATGATTTCAGCTTCCTCGCCCCCTGCCCCGCTTCTGGCCTTGTCATCAACGGTTCGGCCGACCGCGTGGCACCGCCCAAGGACACCGTGAACCTGGTGAACAAGCTGCACGAGCAAAAGGGCATCACCGTCACCCACACCCTGGTCGAAGGCGCCGGGCATTTCTTCGAGGATGACGAAGCGCACATGCAACCGATGATCAGCACCGTCTCCGAATATGTGAAGCGGCGGCTGACGGAAAGCAGCCGCTGACATGGCGCTTTCCGACGACCTGGCCGATGCGCTGTCCGCCGACGTCTATGCCGCGATGCAGGAAACCGGCGACGACCGCCTGCACGAACGGGTGGCCAAATCCATCGGGGCACTCTCGCCCACGATGGAAGAGGCGTTCCTGACCGCGATGCGCCTGCGCCTTGCCGAACAGCGCGGGCGCCAGTTTCTGGAGTCGGAACTGGCGCGGCTGCGCACGGCCAAGGGCGGCGCATGACCGATCGCCTTGCGGCCCAGCTTGCGTTTCTGGCCGAGGCTGACCGGCTGAAAACGGTGCTGCGCGCCTCTACCCTGAACGACGGGTCGCGGCGGGAAAACTCGGGCGAACATTCGTGGCATGTCATGCTTTATGCTGCCGTGCTGGGCGATCAGGCCGGCCCCGGTGTCAGCATCGACCGCGTGATCCGCATGCTGCTGATCCACGATCTCGTGGAAATCGATGTGGGCGATACGCCGATCCACGCGCAAAACGGCACCGCCCACGGCAGCGCCGACCTTCTGGCCCGCGAACAGGCGGCAGCGGCGCGCATCTTCGGGCTGTTGCCCCCGGATCAGGCCGCAAGCTTCCGCGCGCTATGGGACGAATTCGAGGCGGCGCAGACCCCGGATGCCGTGTTCGCCAAATCCATCGACCGGGTGCAGCCGGTGATGCAAAACCTGGCGTCCGGCGGCGGGACCTGGACGGATTATGACGTGACCCGCGCCCAGCTGGAATCCCGCGTTGGCACCAAGGTCGCGCGCGGTGCGCCGGGCATCTGGTCCCATCTGGCACCGCTGCTGGACCGTTGGTTCGCCGCACGCTGACCCCTTGGACCGGCCCGCCAATCCGGCGATACTGGCGCGAACACCCCGGAGGACCCCATGGACCTGCCCTTTGACGGCGCCATCAGCCGCTATGCCCGCGACATCGCCCCCGAGGCCATTCGCGACGCACTGAAAGGCGCGAAAAAGCGCGATATCCTGTCGCCCGATTACCCCTACCGCCGCGAACTGGACGACGACGCCTACGAGGCGGCGATGAAGCCCCTGCAAATCGAACTGGTCAAGTTGCAGTCCGCCTTGCGCGCGACGGGGCGGCGGATGGTCGTGGTGTTCGAAGGGCGCGACGCTGCGGGCAAGGGCGGCACGATCCAGCGGCTGACCGAAAACCTCAATCCCCGGGCCTGCACCGTGGTCGCCTTGCCCAAACCCACCGAGCGCGAGGCCACGCAGTGGTATTTCCAGCGCTATGTCGACTGGTTGCCCGCGGCTGGCGAAATCACCCTCTTTGACCGCAGCTGGTACAACCGGGGCGTGGTCGAACATGTCTTTGGTTTTTGCACCCCCGACCAGCGCGAACACTTCTTCCGCCAGTTGCCGGGGTTTGAATCCACGCTGGTGGACGAAGGCATCACGCTGATCAAGATCTGGCTCAACGTCGGGCGCGCGGAACAGTTGCGCCGCATGCTCGCGCGGGAATCGGACCCGCTCAAGCAGTGGAAGCTGTCGATGATCGACGTGGAAGGTTTGGCGAAATGGGAGGCTTATACCAGCGCCATCCGCGAAACGCTCGACCGCAGCCACACCCCTGCCGCCCCCTGGACGGTGATCCGGTCGGACGACAAGAACCGCGCCCGGCTGGCGGTGGCCCAGACCGTGCTGCGCGCGATGAACCCGGACCGCGCCGACCCCGCCCTTGTGCCCGACCCCGCCATCACCGGCGGCCCCGAGATATGGCATGGCTAAGCAGGGCTACCATCACGGCAACCTGCGTCAGGCGCTGGTCGATGCCTGTCTCAAGCTGATCGAGGACAAGGGGCCGCAAGGCTTTACCCTGTCCGAAGCGGCGAAAGAGGCAGGCGTCACCCCGGCGGCGGTCTATCGCCATTTTCAAGGTCGCGACGACCTGATCGCCGAAGCCGCGCGGCAGGGGTTCGAAATTTTTGGCGACTTGATGGAACATGCCTTCAACGGCGGCAAACCTTCCTCGCTGGCAGCGTTCGAGGCGACCGGCCGGGCGTATCTTGCCTTTGCGCGCCGGTTTCCGGGCCATTATGTCGCGATGTTCGAAAGCGGCGTAAACCTTTTGGGGCATCCCGACCTTGCCCGCGCGGCGGACCGCGCCCGCGCCACGCTCGAGGCCGCCGCATCCCGCCTGTCGGAACACCTGCCCCCCGGTCGCCGCCCCCCGGCGGCGATGTTTGCCGCCCATGTCCAGGCCATGAGCCATGGCGTGGTCGAACTCTATACCCGTGGCAACCCCGGTGCCCGCGCGCCGTTTGCCGCCGAAGACCTGCTGGAAACCGGCATCGGCATCTATTTGCGCGGTCTTGGCCTGTTGCCGCCCGACCGCTGATCCACCGGCACGCCGTGCCTGCGGACCGCCTGTCAGGCGAGCGCCTTCAGCGCCGCGCCAAGATCGATTGCACCGTCATAAAGCGCGCGCCCGGAAATTGCCCCCGCGATCACCCCGGTCTCGCGCAGAGCAACAAGGTCGGCCATCCGGCTGACCCCGCCGCTTGCAATCACCGGAATCGAAACCGCGCGCGCCAGCGCCGCCGTGGCCGCGATGTTCGGGCCCTGCATCGCGCCGTCGCGGTCGATGTCGGTGTAGATGATTGCCGCTACCCCGGCGTCTTCGAAACTCCGGGCCAGATCCACGGCCTGCACATCGGTTTCCTGCGCCCAGCCGCGCGTGGCGACCAGCCCGTTGCGCGCGTCGATCCCCACCGCGACCTGCCCCGGAAACGCCCGGGCCGCTTCGCGCACCAAACCGGGGTCCTCTACCGCGACAGTGCCCAGGATCACCCGCGCCAGACCCTTGCCCAGCCACATCTCGATGGTGGCCATGTCGCGGATGCCGCCGCCCAACTGGCACGGCACATCGACACGGGCGAGAATCCCCTCGACCGCCGCCGCGTTCACCGGGCGCCCGGCAAAGGCGCCGTTCAGGTCCACCAGGTGCAGCCATTCGCACCCCGCCGCGACAAAGGCCGCCGCCTGCGCGGCCGGATCGTCACCAAACACCGTGGCCGCGGACATTTCGCCGCGCAGCAGGCGCACACACTGGCCATCCTTGAGGTCGATGGCAGGATACAGGATCATCGGGGCGCCTCCGTCCGGGTCTGGTCGCGCGCCTGATGCCACGGGGCGGGCCGCAGGACAAGCGGGGGAAGTCACGTCACGCTTGCCCGAATCCCCCGCCCGGCGCGATGCTGCGGCCAGAGCGGTCCGGGACAGACCGCTTGAGGGAGGTGAACCATGAGATTTGCGATTGCTGCGGCCCTGTTGCTGCTGGCCACCCCGGCGTGGGCCGACCCGGTGCACGGAATGTGGCAGACCCAGACCGACGACGGGGCCTATGCCCATGTCCAGATGGCGCCGTGTGGCGCCGCCACCTGCGGCATCATCAAGCGGACCTTCAATGCCACCGGCGAATACAAGTCACCGAACCTTGGCAAGAAGCTGGTCATCGACATGCAGGCGCAGGGCGGCGGCAAATATGCCGGGCAGGTGTGGCGCCCGTCGAACGACAAGATCTACACCGGCAAGATCGATCTTGCCGGCGACAGCCTGAAACTTGCGGGCTGTGTGGCAGGCGGGCTGATCTGCAGCAAACAGACATGGACGCGGTTGAAGTAACAGGCGTCAGCCGCCTTCGGCCATGATCGGGGCTTCGCGCCGGGCCGCGCATCCGGCACGCGGGCAGATCCGGCAGGAGGTGCCAACTGCCCGTGCCGTGGCCCCCGGCCCCGCGGGGGACGGCACGATCAGCATATGCGCGCGCAGCACTGCCGGGGCGTCGAACCCGGCGGGATAGCTCGGCGCGCACCATGCCCAGGTGTCAAACGCGGCGCCCTGCCGACCAGCCATCGCCACCCGCGCCTGCACCGGCTGCGATGGTCGCGCCAACGCATCATAGAGCGGCCAGAGCGGACAGGCGGCACCGAACCGTGGCAGCGGGAAGCCCGGCACGGGTTTGCGGAACATCAGCGTGCCCGATCCGTCGCATACCACAAGGCCCGCCGTCGCCCCCGGCACCACCGCCAGACGCCGCAACACCGCCGCAGGATCGGCGCCGAACCGCTCGGCCAGACGCCAGGGCTGCACTCCGACCTCGGCCACCGCTGCCTGCACCTCGGCCAGCGGCAGCGCGCGGGCGTCCTGCGCGTAAATTTCCAGCCAGCGTCGCGCCAGATCGCGCGCCGCCCGGCTGGCAAGTTCGTTTGCACCGCCCAGCAGGCTGGCCGGGGGCGCGCCCTCCTCCAATGCGGGCAGATGCCAGCCTTGCCCCCCGGCCCACACCTCGAATTCCTCTTGCGGGGCGGCGATGCCGGTTTCGGGGGCCGCGACCTCGTCCAGATACCCGACCAGCGCCTCCGCCCCCAGCGCAAGCCGCGCGCTGTCATCGGCCAGATTGCGCTGGAAACGGTCGCGCCATTCAGGCTCGATATCCGGGGTATCAGCCAGAATCGCCGCAGTGGAGCGCACCGAGGCCGCCGCCGACAGCAGCTCATGCAGGCTGGCCGACAGGTGGGGGTCGTGCGTCATGCGGTCCGACAAGGCCTCGACAGCGGTTTCGAGTTGAACCAACCGCCGGTGCTGGGCGGCGACCAGTGCGGCCCAACCGGGGAATCTGCTGGCAAGGTCCTCGGCGCGCTCGG
>JAUXPG010000473.1 GCA_030683915.1 Gemmobacter sp. | reverse complement strand
CCACGCCCGGCAGGGCGCGGGCGGCAGCGGTGACGATCGACAGGATGCGGGCGTGGGCGTGGGGCGAACGGACAAAGGCCGCGTGGACCATGCGCGGCAGCACCTTGCCATCGACGAACCGGCCCCGACCCTGCAGAAGGCGTGCCGCGTTGGGACGCGGCACCGAGGCGCCGATGTAGCTGACCGGGCGGTCATAGGCGGACAGGGTCATGCGGGCTCTCCCCTCTGGGCGGCGCGGGTGGTCGCGACCTCGTGCACGGCATCGACCACCGCCTGATAGCCGGTGCAGCGGCAGTAATTTCCCGAGATATGCTCGCGGATGGCGGCACGGGTGGGCACCGGCCCGCCCTGATCCAGCAGTTCGGCCACGGTGACCAACATGCCGGGGGTGCAGTAGCCGCATTGCAGCGCGTTGTGGCGGTGGAACGCCTCTTGCAGGTCGGCAATGGCGCCGGTGTCGGACAGGCCCTCGACTGTCTCGACCTCGGCGCCATCGACCTGCGCGGCCAGCGTCAGGCAGCCGCGCACCGATTGCCCGTCCACCCGGACGGTGCAGGCCCCGCAGACGCCATGGGCGCAGCCGACATGCGCGCCGGTCAGGCCCATGCGTTCGCGCAGGAAATCCACCAGCGATTCGCGCGCCGGGACAGTGGCGGTGACATCTTCGCCGTTCAGGCGCAGGGTAATGGTAATAAGGCCGCTCATGCTGCGTGATCCTTGTGCCCGGTCAGTCGTTCCAGTTCGCGCCGCAGCAGGACGGCGGCGTAGTGCCGCTTGGTCGGCTCGGCGGCGTTAAGGTCGCCAAAGACGGCCAGCCCCTCGGTCGCCAGAGCGGCCACATCGCGCGGCGCGGCACCGGCTTCGATGGCCGCTTCGGCGGCGCGGGCGCGCACCGGGCGGTCGGACAGGCCAAAGAACACCACCCGCGCCGATCCGCCCGCCAGCATCAGGCATAGCCCGGCCATTGCGTAATCGCCGTTCCGGCGCGCGAGTTCGGCAAAGCCGTGCCGCGCCCCCTGTGCAGGGACGGGCAGGTGCACTGCCGCCAGAAGTTCCCCCGGTTGCAGCGCGGTTTCATAGCTGCCCAGAAAGAAATCATCGGCCGCGACACGGCGCACCCCGTTCGGCCCCACAAGTTCCATTGTGCCGCCCAGCGCCAGCACACAGGCGGGCATTTCCGCCGCCGGATCGGCCAGCGCGACCGACCCGCCGAACGTGCCCCGGTTGCGGATGGCCGGATGCGCCACATGGGGCATGGCCTGATGGATCAGCGGCAGATGCGCGGCGATGATCGGGTCTGATGCCACCTCGACGTGGCGGGTCATGGCGCCGATGCGGACGGTCGGCCCGGCAAGGGTGACACCGCGCAGCGCGTCGATGCGGGAAACGTCGATCAGCGCCGAAGGTTCGTCCAGCCGGAAGTTCAGCGCCGCCATCAGGCTTTGCCCGCCCGCCAGCCAGCGCGCGTTTTCGCCTGCGACGGCGTGCAGACGCAACGCCTCGTCCACTGAATGCGCGCGGTAATAGGCAAAGGCGCTGGTCTTCATCCTGTCGTTCCCCCGTTCGGTGCGTGGTGTGCCTGCCGATCAATCCGCTTGTCATTCTTTATCTATCGACCGATAATTAACGCGGCAAGACAAAATGGCAATTACCGATGCCACCGAAGGAGACGTGCGAATGATCCGACCCAAGACGACAGTCGACATGAAGCTCGCCGGAACCGTGGTGCACCACGCCCGGATCGACATCGCGGTGCGGGACCTGACAATGATCGTCGATGAACCCGCCGCCCGTGGCGGCACCAACGCGGGGATCACCCCGACTGAAACGATGGTGTCAGCCCTGGTCGGCTGCACGAACGTGATCAGCCAGCGTATTGCCCACCGGGACGGCGTGCATTTTGGCGCCATGACGATAAACGCCCATGCCAAATTCGACCGCCGCGGCGCCGCGCTGGAGGAGGAGATCGAAACCCCCTTCACCACCATCGCGCTGGAGATTGATGTTGCCACGGACGCCACCGAGGCGCAGATGGAAGTGATCAAGACCGATCTGGCACGGTTCTGCCCGATCGCCAAGGTGCTGCGCGCCGCAGGCACCGTCATCGAAGAAACCTGGAACGTCCGTCCGTTGTGACGTTTATTTCCCGAACCTGAAAGGCCACACCATGACCCGATTGATGCCTGCCACCCCCGCCCCGGCGTTGGATGTTGCCACCGCAAACGGGGGCTGGTCGCTTGCCGCGCAGACCCCGACCAGCTTTACCGTGATCGCGTTCTATCGCGGCCTGCATTGCCCGGTCTGCAAGGGCTTTCTGTCCGAACTCAACCGCCTTGTTCCGGACTTCGCCGCCGCAGGCGCCGGGGTGATTGCCGTCTCGATGGACCCGGCCGACCGGGCCGCCAAGGCGGTCGCGGAGTGGGGGTTGGACAAGCTGACCGTCGGCTATGGCCTGACCGAGGCGCAGGCCCGCGACTGGAACCTGTATCTGACCGATTCGATCAAGGATGCCGAAACGCCGGTATTCTCGGAGCCGGGCCTGTTTCTGGTCGATGCCAAAGGTAATCTTTACCTCATCAACATCGCCAGCATGCCGTTCGCCCGCCCCGACGTCGCGTCGTTGCCTGCCAAGATCAGCTTTGCGATGGCCAACGGATACCCCGCGCGCGGCACGCGGGCCTGACACCCCCGCCGCCCGGTTCGTCCGGGCGGCGCCCTAGACGGGCAGCGGCGCGTTCGCGCTGCGCTTGTCTTCGACCGTGGTAAAGCACAGCACCGTGTCGCCGATGTTTTCCAGATCGTGCGTCATCGATTCGCCGGGGCCAAAGGCCATGTGGCGGGTCATGCCGACGGAATAAGCCATCTCCACCACCCGGCCATCGGCGTAATGCGAGCGCGCGGTGCCCGGGCTTGTCGCTGTCCAGAAATAGTTCAGCACATGGGTGTGAAACGGCAACCGCGCGCCGGGCGGCAAGGTGATCAGCCAGACCCGATAAAGATCGGTTTCATCCACCAGATCGGACCCCACCCGCCCGTTGGTGTAGGCGCCCTGCAGTTCGCGGATCAAATCTTCGGACCATCCGGGGTGCGAAGCGGTCACGGCAGAATCGTCGCGCATGGGGATTTTCCTTTCCGGCTCGAGATGGTCGGTGGCTTGCGTTTCGCTATTTATAGCCTGATAAACAGAAAAGGGCGAGAGCAAACGTGAAAGGGGCGACCGGATGACGCGCAAGGCCATCGTATGCGGCGGGTCGATCGGCGGGCTGTTCGCGGCGCTGCTGCTGGGCAAGCGGGGCTGGGACGTGACAGTTCTGGAGCGCAACGCGGTGGAGCTTTCGGGCCGTGGCGCCGGGATTGTGACGCATGACCTGCTCGACCGGCTGATCGTCGCTGCCGGGGGCACGACCGAGGCGCTGGGCGTCGCGGTGGCCGAACGCGTTGCTTTTGCGCGCGACGGGTCCGTTGTGGCGCGCCGCCCCCTGCCGCAGGTCGTCACCAGTTGGGACCGGGTGCATTCCATGCTGCGCGCGCTGATTCCCGAAGGCCGGTATCGGTTGGGCATCGCGGTGCAGGGCTACCGACAAGGCGGCGATGCTGCCGAAGTGCTGTGCGAAAACGGTCAGCGGCACGAGGCCGATCTGGTCGTCGGCACCGACGGGTTCCGGTCGGCCATCCGGGCGCAGATGCATCCGCAGGTGCAGCCGGTCTATTCCGGCTATGTCGTCTGGCGCGCTTTGGCGGCCGAGGCGGATCTGCCCCCCGACGTGCTGGCATCAACCTTTCCGCATTTCGGGCTGTACCTGCCGCATGGCACCCAGATCATCGGCTATCCCATCGCGGGGCCGGGCAACGACCTGCGCGCCGGCCACCGGCGCTATAACTTCGTGTGGTATGTGCCGACCGCCGGTGAGGCGCTGAGCGACATGCTGACCGATGCGGCAGGAACGCGGCATGGGCTGTCGATTCCGCCGCCAGCAATCCGCGATGACGTGGTGCGTGCGGCAATGGATGATGCCGCCCGTATGCTGCCGCCGCAGTTTGCAACCATTCTGGAACGCTCGGAACGCCCGTTCTTTACCCCGATCTATGATCACGTCGCACCCGGTTTTGCCGATGGGCGCGTGGCGCTTGCCGGGGATGCGGCCTGCGTTGCGCGCCCGCATGTCGGAATGGGCGTGACCAAGGCCGCCTGCGATGCCGAGGCCTTGGCCCGTGCGCTGGAGCGCGACCCGGTGCCACAGGCGCTGATGGCCTATTCCGCAGACCGCCAGCCGGGGGTGGCCCGCGTGATGGATCTGTCGCGGCAGTTAGGCGCGATGATGTTGGGCGCCGGGCCGGGGGTGCCAAGCCCTGACGGACGCGGCAACCCCGACCTTGACCACATCATCACGCATACCGCCGTGGTGCCGGATTTCGCGCAGATGCCGGTCTAGCGGTTACTTGATCGCCTGCGGGTTCGCAGGCGACCCGGCCCCGCCGGGCAGGTTCAAGGGCGGCGCGCAGAAGAAGAATTCATACACGCCGTCTGCCGCGCAATCCTCGGCCAGTTCCTTCACATAATAGATTTCGCCCATCGCAATGCCGATGGCGGGGATGACCACCCAATGCCAGGGCTGGTTTGCCTCGTCCGTCTCGTTCGGGCGCACCTCGCAGCCCCAGGTGTCGGCGCAAATCGCCGCGATGTCGTGCTGGCGAATCCAGTAGCAGGTTTCAAACGCCAGCCCCGGCGCATCGCCCCCGGCATAGCCGGTCCAGTCGCCAGATTTCAGGCAGGCTTCCTGATGGCCGGTGCGGACAATGACGAAATCGCCCTTGCGGATTTCGACGCCTTGCGCGGCAGCGCAGGCATCAAGATCGGCATTGGTGATCGGGTAGCCGACCGGCAGCATCTCCACGCCCTTCCAGCGGGCGATGTCCAGCAGCACGCCACGGCCGACACATTTGTCGCGGTAGTTTTCGATTCCGTTCTTTTTCGCGCCCTTCGCGTCGACCAGTTCGGCGGGATAGCCGTTCCACATCTTGTCATCCAGAAAGATGTGCGCCAGCGCGTCCCACTGGGTCGAGGCCTGACAGGGCATGTTGATCGCATCGTCGGCATAGCGCAGATAGGCGCCGTCACCATCCTGCACCCCGGCGGCGGCATCGGTCCCGGTGGCCAGCATGGTGTGGATCGGGTTCCAGCGCCCGCCGAACAGGCCCGACTGGATTTTCTGATCCAGCGCCAGCCCCAGCGCAAAGGTCTTGCCCTTGCGGATCAGTCGGGCCGCGTCAATCACGTCTTGCGGAGTCACGTTGTTGAGGGTGCCGATCTGGTCGTCTGGGCCCCAGCGCCCCCAATTCGAAAGCTCTTTGGCCGCGTCATAGATCGCTGCCCGGTTCACTACCCGTGTCATGCTGTCCCCTCCTCTTTCTGGATAGATATTTATCACCCGATAAAGATTAGCCAACCGTTGCAGGGCAGGCAAGCCCGGCGCGGCTGGCGCTGATGCATTGCGCATTAATTTATCGCCCGATAAAACAGTTTCGTCAGGCGCAATCCGGACGCCGACCACAGGAGTTCGCCCCATGGCCAAAGCAGGCAGCTATCCTATCGTGTTTCAGGCGCATGCCGAAGCGGTTCGCAAGATGCGCAACGAAATCGCGGTGGAATGGCCCGACATGAAACAGTCGTGGGCGCTTGCCACCGACGAGGCGCCCAATCTTGGGGGCGAAGATACGGCACCGCCGCCGCTGGCGCTTTTCATCGCCGCCCTCGCTGGTTGCGCCATGACAAACATCCGCATGATGGCCCGCCAGAAGGGCGTGGCGATCACGGCGCTGCATGTCGATGTGCGCGCCGAATGGGCCCGCGAGGTGCCCGAAACCGGCACCCACCGCGCCGCGACCAAGGGCTTTGATCTGGACATCAAGCTCGAATCGCCTGCGCCCACCGCCGCCGTCGTCGCCTTGCTGGAAGCCGCCCAGATCGGCTGCTTCGTCGAACACAGCCTGGGCGTGGTGGCGCGACTGAATCACCGGCTGCAGCACGGTGATGGCGACTGGATTGCCGTGGATGCGACCTTGTCCTAACATGCCGGTCATGGACAAACCCGCCCCACCCCCCGACACCCCGCTCGCCCCCCGCACCGTGCGGATGGCGCCGGATGATCGGAAACGCGAACTGGTAGACAAGGCGGCAGAGTTCTTTTCCGAAGAGGGCTTTGACGCGGGCACCCGGCAACTTGCGCGGCAGCTCGGGGTCACCCAGCCGCTGATCTACAGGTACTTCGCGTCAAAGGAAGACCTGATCAACGAGGTGTATCGCAAGGTCTATGTCAGCCAGTGGCAGGACAGCTGGAAGGAAACCATCCAAGACCGCAGTCGCCCGCTGCGGCAGCGGTTGCAGGCGTTCTATTGTTCCTATGCCCCTGCCATCTTCAACCGCCGCTGGATGCGAATCTTCTTTTTCGCGGGGCTGAAGGGGCTGGATATCAACACCCGCTACCTTGCCCGCGTGCGCGACGAATTGCTGCTTCCGATGTGCGAGGAAATGCGCGCTGAACTGGGGCTGGAATGCGACCTTCCCATCACGCAGGCGGAAAGCGAACTGGTGTGGCTGATGCATGGCACCGTGTTTTATCAAGGTATCCGCGAACAGATTTATCGCAGCGTGACAGCGGTGGATTATGACTTGGCGCTGAACACGGCGATCGACATGTACTTGCTGAAAGCGCCCGAACTTGTGTCGCAGGCCATCGCCCGTGCGCAGGCCGGGATCACCGATCCTCCCCCGACGGGCGGCTGCACCGCGCATCTGACAGGCTTGTGAGTGCCTGTCCGGCCTTGAGCATTGGCGCCCCCCCCGGGCCTCCAGCGGTTCCTAGCGGCTGACCGTGCCCGTCTGATCGGACGCTGAATCGGCAAGCATGTGTTCAATCTGTTCGAACATGATGTCGAAGTGTTGCATCATGATCTCGCCTGCAAGGGCGGCATCGCGTTCGGTGCAGGCAGCAAGGAAGCGGCGGTGCTCTTGCAGTCCATCCCGATGGCGCAACTGGGCACGCACGAAGGTGGCCGGCAGATAGGGCATCTTCGCATCATGGATTCGCCGCAGGATTGATGTGAGTTCCGGTGATCGTGCGGTCTCATAAAGAAACAGGTGAAACTGGTTGTTGAACGCGAAGTAATCTTCCAGCGACGACAAGGACCACATCGTTTTGTCCAACCAGCGGGCGTGGGCCAGTTCGTCCTCGGTGATGCGCGCGGCAATCAACTCGCCGCATTTGCGTTCCAGCATGGCGCAGAGCATCCGCAATTCCTGCACCTCTGACAGTGTCAGCATCCGCACCGTCACGCCGCGACGGGGGCTGAGGGTAAGCAGCCCCTCGGCGGCGAGATCGCGCATGGCTTCGCGCACCGGGGTCAGGCTGACCTTGAGATGTTCGGCAATGTCGGCTTGCACAAGGCGTTCGCCCGGAGGAAAGCGTCCCGTGACGATGGCATGGCGCAGCCAAGCCGCCACACGCTCTTGCAGCGTGTCGACGGTTGCCAGACCAGCGTCGGGCCGGGTTGGCCCGACCATAGCGCGAAGATCCTGCACGAGGGTCAGCCCCCTTTTTCAGCGATGCCACGCGGAGTGGCACCCTGCCTCTATGCGTCACAGCAATGACGACGACAACCGTCAACACAGACCATGCCGAGGATCGCGGTTCAGAAGGTTGCAGGTATCGGCCCGAAGCGCGGGGGCGGGATGCGACGGCGCGAGGCGGATTCATAGGCAGACGTAATGCGCAGGATCACGTCTTCCTTTCCCGGTTCGCTGCGGAACACCAGCGAAAACGGCAAGCCGGGCGCAGGGAGGCGGACCGGCGCGGGTGCCGGAGCAGGAACATAACGCCTGCGATCCGGGGACAGGGCGAAAACCGGATCATGCGCGATGTCGACGAAGCCTGCGGGGATCAGGATTTCCGTCAGTCCTGCATTGGGGCCGTAAAACGATTCCAGCGTGATGTTGTGCATGCCACCGCGCGGCTGGTTGGCATGGCCGATCTTGCCGGGGACCCAAGGCGAGTGCAGGCGCACAAAGGCATCGAGCCGGTTTTCATAGATCACCATCATGTCGGTCCGCCGCAGCAGTTCGCGCAGCATGATGCGTTCGTTCACGCCCTGCCGCCCGTCCAGCCGGTTGCGCATGTCCGAGAGGGCATCCCAGTTCAGAAAGGCCGCGCGCTGGTCATCACCCCAGAATTTGGACCTGGCGTTCAAGGCGGCGAAGTCGGCAAGCGTTTCTGTAAACCCAAGGGCGGACCAATCCGAGGCCCGGCGCATCAGGTATTGCTGGATATGGAACCGGAAGGTCGTGGCCAATTCCTGTTCCTGCACGGTGTGGATATCGAGGTTGCGCGGCGGCGCGATGCGGCCTTCGGCCAGAGCCACGCAATAGTCGATGGGCTTCATCGTGCCGCTGCCGAAGATCTTTGGCGGCATGGATGTGGCCACCGCCCCCGCAGCCACGGTGGGCGAGGCAAGGCTGGGCATGCCGCCCGACACGAAGGGCGTGGGCAAGATCGCCTCGGCCACCTCCTTGTAAACTGGCAGGCCGTCAGCCCCGAGGCGGAACAGCAGGTCCGGCATGAATACCGGCACAAGACGCGCCAGCGCCTTGCGAAAATCGACAGACATATCTTCATACTCGGGGTCACCGGGGCTGAACGGGTCTGCGGACTGGACGATGGTCGCGCCGAGATGATCGCGCAGGATCGTCTTGATCTCGTGGCAGGCGGCGGTGACGATCGGCACTTCGGCCTGTGATCCGGGCGGGATGATCAGCGATTCCCGCACGAGGCCGATCCGGATGCCCTCCAGCATGCCTTCCGTGGCCGCTGCCACGATATGGCTGGTATAGGGCGAAGCCAGCACCGACGACCGTGGCACTGTCGTGAAAGGGTCGCGCGGGTCATAGGGGCCATCCGGGCGGTCGATCAGGGCGTCGATCACGCGGGCACAGTCGACGACCGAGCGGCAGATCACCCCGGTCCGGTCGGTGTAAATGTCGGCCCCGACCGCGCCGCCATCAAAGCCGATCATGGACTTGTGCGGCAGAATCAGCGCCACGCTGTTATGGTTGGACGGCCCGCGGCACGAGGCGCGCGTTTCCTCGCCAAGGCTGGCCATCACAAGGTTGGTGGAAACCGACAGCGCCGAGCCGGAACTGGAACCGAGCGAGGCCGCCCGCGTGGTGTCATAGGGGTTGGCCGGGTTGCCGCCCCAAGTCGACCGCTGGTAGCCGAGGGTCGAAGGCAGGATGCGGTCGGGCAGGTGCTCGCCACCGGGGTCGCCTGCTCGGCCGTTGTATTCGGTGCTGACCGCCTTTGCGTAAATTATGGCGCCCTTTTGGCGCAGTTGATCAACAAGCACATGGTCACGCGCGGGAAAGTCGATGTCGTAGGCGGCATCGGCGCCGCCCATCGACCGCATGTCCTTGCAGTCGAACGGCTCCTTGAACGAAAAGACCACGCCAAACAGCGGCAACTTCGTCAGGTCGGGGTTGCTGCCCCAAGCGGCATCCAGCGCCGCCGCCTGTTCCAAAGCGTCCGGGTGGCGCCGGAAGATTTCGCAGACCGCCGGGGCCCCCTCGGGCAGGGGGCCTTCAGAGGGGTGGCGGTCATAATCGCCGCGGCAGACCACGGACCGTTCGCCACGGATGTTGAGCGTCGACAGGGCATTGACCTGCGTGCCGTCGGGGATGCCGGTGATCATGCCATACTGCTGCTGCACGCTGGGGTCGGACATCGTGGGTTCCATCCGGCCGAGTTCGAGCGGCGTTCCCAGATACTGGTCGAGATCGGGGTAGATATCGGAAACGGCGACTGTATCGGTCGGGAATTGGAGCGGCGCCCCGGCCCGCACGGTGCCAGTCGCAGGCGGGACTGGCGCGCCGTCGGCGGTCACAAGGCGGCTGGCCACGCCATTGATGGCCCGGGCGCGCGCGATGTAGTGCTGCACGATCTGGACGCAGGTTACCTTTCCAGACCGGATCGCCGCATGCATGTCGGCGATCGTCGCCTCTTCAAGGCGAAAGCCCGTCTGCCCAAGCCCATGTTCGGCCATCACGTCACCTCGTTGTACAATTTGCGCCGGGGCCGAGACCGTGGAGGCTCTCTCCGACACTGATCCGCCCCGTTTGGTCATTTTCTATTATATATAAAAATTGTCACGGCGCCGGAGTCAAGCGTGGCCTCGGTTGCGCGGGGGCGCCGGGCAGAGACTGCGATATCTTTGGGCCGCTGTCGCAGCTCTCTGCAAACTGTATTGGCCCGAGCACCACCTAGCCTCGTTCGGGATGATGCCGGACTTCCACGCTAAACGCGCGATTTACGAATATTATAAATATAATCGGTGGTCTGAAGGGCGCTTCGGAGCGATCATGCGGTCCGTGTCCCGCTCGCTTACCTATTTTGGGCAAGTCTACGCACAGCAGCAGCACGCCGAGTAGCAGCGGTGCGCTGGCGGCGTTTTCTCAGCACAGCAAGGAAACTGGCGCGACGCAGTAGTCCCGGATCGGAGACATTGACCTGCTGAGCCACTGGACCTGTGACGACTTGGCCTTGCCACCCGCTGGACGTGCTGTCTCGCGTCGATCAGCCGGATAGTCATGCTTGGTCTGGAGAAGGTGAGGGGGCCGGGACCTCGCCGATATAAACGCCGGGCGCCCGCAATGAGAGGGGCAACTCGCTATAATTTCATGTAATATTTGACAAGATACGCTCGAAGATCGCTTGTAAGCTGGTCAGATCGTCCTGCCTCAAAGAGGCATGATCTCTCTCCCTGGACCTTCTATATCAAGATTTCATATATCTACTATGCATTATTATTATTTCATTTGAAGCGATCTCACGCCTAACCTGCCGCACGATGCATCGCGGAGACGCGCCTTGGCACTTGGCTTGGCGTCCATAGCCGGCTCGATGCGGTTTGTCGGCATGGGCGGTGACACGCGACGCCCAGAAGGAATTGACACATGACGACGGTCGGACTGATTGGGCTTGGCATCATGGGGATGGCCTATGCCCGCAACCTGCGGAGGGCTGGGGTGGCCGTTCATGGCCACGATCCCGCGCCCGCTGCGCTGGCTTCGCTTGCCGACATCGGTGGGGTGCCATGTCCCAGCGCGGCCGATGTGGCCAAGGCCGCGGACGTCCTCCTTATCGCGTTGCCCAGTGCCGCGGCGCTTGCCGAGACGGTGGCCGCAGTGGTGCCTGTTCTGCGGCCCGGTCAGGTGCTGGCAGAAATGGGCACGCTTCCGATTGCTGCAAAACAGGCCGCGCGCGACAGCATCGCGCCCACCGGGGCAACCTTGCTGGATTGCCCGGTGTCGGGCACCGGCGCGCAGGCGGAAAAGGCCGATCTGGTCATCTACATGTCCGGCCCGGTTGAGGCCGCCGAACAGATCCGCCCGGTCCTGGCGATTATCGGCAAGGACGTGCGCCATGTTGGCGCCTTTGGCGATGGCATGAAGCTGAAGCTTGTCGCGAACCTGCTGGTCACGATCCACAATCTGGCCACCGCCGAAGCACTGCTACTTGCGCAGCGATCCGGTCTGGACCTGTCCATGGTCTACGACGCCATCGCAGGCGGCGGCGCCGCGACATCGCGGATGTTCGAGGTGCGCGCGCCCATGATGATCGCGGGCATTTATGAGCCGGCCACGATGAAGATGGACGTTTATGGCAAGGATCTTCAGCTGATCATGGATCAAGCCAGGGAAATGGACTGCCCGGTGCCGCTGATGTCGGCCAGCCTGCCCTATTATTTCGCCGCGCTCGCGCAGGGGCGGGCCAAGCAGGATACCGCGGCCTTGTTCGCGGTGCTGCAAAAGATGGCCGGCGCACAGGTCGGGGGAGAGACGAAATGACCGAACTGACGCTGGAAATCGCCGATCATATTGCCATCGGTACGCTGGCGGCAGGCGTGGCGCGGAAGGCGCAGCCACTGACCGTAGTCGTTCTGGATGCGGGTGGGCACATCATTGTCGCCAAGCGCGCCGATGGTTCGGGCATCCTGCGCATCGAGATTGCACTGGGCAAAGCCTATGGCGCGCTGGGTTTCGGGCTGCCGAGCCGCACGCTGAACAAGCGGGCCGCCGACAACCCCAATTTCTTCACCGCTGTGGCTGCGGCCTCGGGCGGACGTGTCGTGCCCAATGCGGGGGGTGTGTTGCTGCGCAATTCGCGCGGGCATGTCGTCGGCGCGGTCGGGGTCAGCGGAGATACTCCGGACATGGACGAGGATTGTGCGCTGGACGGAATCGAGGGCTGTGGGCTGACTGCGGACGCCGGGCGCAGTTGACGGCACCTCCGCTGTAGCACCGCACCGCACCGACGCGCAGAGATCAAGGGAGAGCGACACCATGTTGACAGCCGCCATTGTTGGATTGGGCTGGTGGGGCAAGACGATCACTGCCCGCCTGCGCACGTCGGACGAAATCCGCATCACCCGTGCGGTGGATCTGTTTCCGGAGCGTCATGCCGACTATTCCGCCGTATATGGAATTCCGGTCGGCGACAATTATGCCGATGTGTTGGCCGATCCTGCAATCGACATGGTGATCCTGTGCACGCCCAACAGCCTGCATACCGCCCAGGTTGCCGCCGCCGCCCGTGCGGGCAAGCATGTCTTTTGCGAAAAGCCGCTGGCCCTGACCCGCGCAGAAGCCGAAGCCTCGGTCGCGGTCTGCGCGCAGCACGGCGTCAAGCTGGGGATCGGCCATGAGCGGCGGTTCGAACTGGCGATGCTCGAAATCGAGCGGATGGTACGTGCTGGCGAGTTAGGCACGATCATGCATGCTGAGTCGAATTTCAGCCATGACAAACTGATCAACGTGCCGCCGACCGACTGGCGCCGCAGCGCCACGGAAAGCCCGGCTGCAGGGATGACGGCGATGGGAATCCATCTGTCGGATGCCTATGTCAACCTGTTCGGCCCCGTGGACGAGGTCTTTGCGATGACCGCGAAGCGTGTCTTGCCGGGCGAGAACGGCGATGTCGTGTCGGTTCTGCTGCGGCATTCCAGCGGGGTTACCTCGTGCCTGAATGCCGTGCTGTACACGCCGCTTTATCTACGGTTCTGCATCTTCGGCACGCAGGCTTGGGTTGAGTATCGCAACGAAACCCATCCCGACACGCCCGGCCCATCAACCCTGACGGTGCAGGTGACGGGCAAGGCCCCACAGGTCACAACCTTTGACTGGACCGATTCGGTGCGGGCGAATCTGGAACAGTTCGCGCAGTCGATCCGGGGCGAGAAATCCTACGCGTTTACCGATGCGCAGAAGATCGGAAACATCGCCGTGGTCGAAGCGGTCGTAACCTCGGCTGCCGAAGGGCGCGCGGTCCGGCTGGCGCCCTGAGCGCGGGCCGCCCACCGCCCTGCGGTCGTTTTCACTTGACGATGCAGCACGTGTTTACGACAGTCACTGAGATATCACGGAGACCAGTAAATGACCCCTTCGGCCCGAGATTCGGCACGCGCTGCGCACCCTTCGGGCGGCCGCGTGCATCGGGTTCTATCCGGGGGTGATGTTGCGGTGGCAGCCTTTGCCGAGCAGTCGCGCGCGATGGTGCCCAAGGGGCGGGTTGGTCGGAGCGCGGGTTGCAGGGAAAAACCCTTCGGCGCCGATGAAGCTGGCGGAATGGGCGTTCTTGGTTCGGAGAAGGGCATCTTGCACCGCCATCTCGCGCTCCACCGCGTGCGCCGCGACCTGCCGTATGGCAGCGCTCTCCATGACGGCACGCACGTCAAAACGGTCGTTCGCTGTTCACCTTGCCCGGACCCGCAGCGCGATGCAGGGGCAGCGTGCGGCGTGCGGAAGTTGGTGGAGAACTGAAATATCATGAGCCAGAAGGGTTCCTCGCCGCGCGTGGCAGCCGCGATGCGTCAACCCTCCGGAGCGCCGGGTTGCTGGCGGATACCTCGAATCCCCGGGACTTTTCCCGGTCTCACAGCAGGGCCGAGACAACCGGACCTGCCTTACGCGGCCTGCTAGGCCACACCAGCCAAGGAAAGTACGGATCATGGATCACAGCGACGTAGACACCCGCGACCGCGGCGCCAGCCACAACCGCTATGGGCCGACTGCGGGGCGTGCCTTTCCTGCTGCGCGTTCGGCCAAGCTGAAAACGGTGACGGTAGACATCCACGCCCATGCCGCCGTGCCCGAGGCCGCCGCCTTCGCCGCGCCGCATGTCAACATGCGCGACATCGCCATGGCGCGTCATTCCAACGACGAGACGCGCCAGATCAACATGTTGCAAGACAAGGACCGCACCATCGCGATCACCGACATCGACGACAGGATGCGCGTGCTTGATGCCATGGGGCTGGATTTTCAGGTCGTCGCCCCGCCGCCGCCGCAGTGTTATTACCACCTGCCCGTCGAATTTGCCGTGCCGGCGACCCGGATGGTGAACGACGGGATGGCTGCCTTCGTGGCCAAGCGTCCGGATCGTCTGGCCGCGCTGGGCACGGTTGCTTTGCAGGACCCCGCCGAAGCTGTGACCGAGTTGGAACGCTGCATGGGTCCGCTGGGCATGAAGGGCGTCGAGATACTGACCAACGTGAACGGCGAGGAACTGGCGGCGCCTCGGTTCGCGCCCTTCTGGAAGAAAGCCGAGGAGTTGGGCGCGCTGGTGATGATCCATCCCAACGGCTTTACCCATGGCGACAGGTTCCATGACTACTATTTCTCCAACGTCATCGGGAACCCGATGGAGACGACCATCGCGCTGCATCACCTGATCTTTTCGGGCACGCTGGAGCGCATGCCCGACCTGAAGATTCTTGCAGTTCACGGTGGAGGTTATCTGCCCGCCTATTCCGGGCGGATCGACCATGCCTGGGGCGCGCGCCGCGACTGCAACGCCGGGTTGCCGAACCCGCCTACGCATTACCTGCGCAAGATCTATTTCGACAATGTCGTGTTCTCTGCACACCAGCTGGAATATCTGGTCAAGGTCTACG
>JAUXPG010000447.1 GCA_030683915.1 Gemmobacter sp. | reverse complement strand
CTGTCGGCTGGGGGGTGGGGGCGGGGGACAGCGGCAGCTTGATCAGGCTGCCAAGAAGGTTCAGCATCGCAGGCTCCGTCACGGGGGGCATCCGGCGCCAGTTTGCCACAGCGGCGCGGCGGCATCATCCGCAAGATACCGTGCATCCGCCCTACGTTCCAAACCCGCGCCGCCGCCGCGCCTTGCCCGCGCCATATTCGCCGGCTTTCGCTGCCGACCGGGGTCGCAAACGGGCGCGGACTGCGCCACACTCGGCCCCGGTTTAGCGGAGTGGGGACGCATGCGTGTTCTGGTTACCGGCAGCGCCGGGTTCATCGGGTTCCATCTGGCGCGCCTGTTGCTGGCCGAAGGCGCCAGCGTGCAGGGTTATGACGGCATGACCGACTATTACGACGTGGCGCTCAAGCGGCGGCGGCACGCGATTCTGTCGGAAAGCGCCGGGTTTTCCGCCGCCGAAGGCTTGCTGGAAGATCAGGCGCGGCTGGATGCGGTGGTGGATGGCTTCGGGCCGGATGTGATCGTGCATCTGGCCGCGCAGGCGGGCGTGCGGTATTCCATCGACAACCCGCGCGCGTATCTGGATGCCAACATCACCGGCAGCTTTCACGTCATGGAGGCCGCGCGCCGCCACAAGGTGCGGCACCTGATGATGGCCTCGACCAGTTCGGTCTACGGCGCCAACACCGAGATGCCCTATGCCGAAACCCACAAGGCCGACACGCCGATGTCCTTTTACGCCGCCACCAAGAAGGCGAACGAGGCGATGGCCCATGCCTGGGCGCATATCCACGGGGTGCCGGTCACGATGTTCCGGTTCTTTACGGTCTATGGCCCGTGGGGGCGGCCCGACATGGCGCTGTTCAAGTTCACCCGCGCGATTCTGGCGGGCGAACCGATCGACATCTACAATCAGGGCGAGATGTGGCGCGACTTCACCTATGTCGACGATCTGGTGCGCGGCATCCGGGGCCTGATCGACGCGGTGCCGGGGCAGGGCCCGGTGGTCGCGGGCGACAACCTGTCGCCGGTGGCGCCGTACCGTGTGGTCAACATCGGGAACTCCGACAAGGTGCGGCTGCTGGATTTTGTCGACGCGATCGAAGCGTGCTGCGGCAAGCCCGCGATCCGGAATTACCTGCCGATGCAGGCGGGCGACGTGCCTGCCACATGGGCGGACGCCACGCTGCTGCAGGCGTTGACCGGCTATCGGCCGCAGACCCCGTTCCGCGAGGGTGTCTCGCGGTTCGTGGCGTGGTACCGCGCGTATCACAGCGTCTGACCGGCGCGCGCTGTCGGGGTTCGGGACCGGGGGGTTTCACACCCCCCGGACCCCCCGTGGGATATTTGGATCGAAGCGAAACGGCCGGGCGGGTCAGGCGGGGGTAAGGGCCGCCCGTGCGCCCGAGGCCATGAGGGCCGCGCGTGCGGCGCGCAGGGGCGCGTCCAGGCGTGCGGCGAGCGGTTCGGGAAACACCTGCCGCAGGGCAAGGATGGCGCCGACCGGATCGGCGCTGGTGGCCGCGGCGCGCAACGTGTCGGCCAGCGGGTCGCGCACGTCGATGGGCTGGCCCTGCAGGTCCGTGCCAGAGACATAGGTGACCCAGGCCGCGAGGGCGAGCAGGAGGCCGGGGCTGGGGCGGCCCGCCTTGAAGTTCGAGTCCAGCGTGCCAAGGATACGCTGGGGCAGTTTCTGGCTGCCGTCCATGGCGATCTGCCAGGTGCGGTGGCGGATTGCGGGGTTGGCGTAGCGGTCGAACAGTTGGCCGGCATAGGCCGGCAGGTCCACGCCGGGGGGCGGGGTGAGGGCGGGGATGATCTCGGTCGCCCAGAGGCGGCGGACGAAGGCGGCGAAGGCGGGATCGGCCACCGTTTCGGCAATTGTCGCGTGCCCGGCCAGATAGCCCAGATAGGCCAGCGCGGAATGCGTGCCGTTCAGCATCCGCAGTTTCATATGTTCAAAGGGCGCCACGTCGGACACCAGCTGCACGCCGACGGCGCCAAGGTCGGGGCGGTCGCCGCCGACGAAATCATCCTGCACCACCCATTGCCGGAAGGGTTCGTGCAGCACCGGCGCCTCGTCCTGCCAGCCGGTCAGCGCGGCGACGCGGACGATATCCTCGGGTCGGGTGGCGGGCACGATGCGGTCCACCATGGTGCCCGGGAACCTTCCCTCGGCCGCGATCCAGTCGGCAAGTGCGGGGTCGATACGCCGGGCCAGATCCAGCACCACGCCGCGTACCACGCGGCCATTGTCGGGCAGGTTGTCGCAACTGAGCACGGTGCAGGGCGCAAGCCCGGCCGCGCGGCGCGCCTGCAGCGCACGCACCAGAAACCCCGGCGCCGAGCGCGGCAGCGGGTTGGCAAGATCGTGCCGGATATCGGGATGGTCGGGGTTCAACTGCCCTGTGCTGGGTTCGTGGCAGTACCCTTTTTCGGTGACCGTCAGTGAGACGATGCGGGTGCCGGGTGCGGCCATCGCCGCGAGCACCGCGCCGGGGTCTTCGGGGGCGACGCGCACGCCTTGCACGATCTGGACATGGCGCGCCACTTCGCCCGCCGGGCCCTGTTCCACCGCAAGGTAGGTGCCGCCTTGCGGGTCCAGCCGGTTGCGGGTGTCGGGCGATTGCAGCGACACGCCAAGGACGCCCCATGCGCCGCCCGAGGCCGCCACGGCCTCTTGCACATAGACCGCGCCATGCGCACGGAAGAAGGCGCCAAGACCAAGGTGGACAATGCCCACGCCCACCGGGGGCGCGGTGCGGGCAAGACGGGGAAGGGTCATCATGGGTCCTTTCAGCGGGCCAACCAGCCGCCATCGACGTTGAGCACCG
Organism: Gemmobacter sp.; assembly: GCA_030683915.1. GTDB lineage: Bacteria > Pseudomonadota > Alphaproteobacteria > Rhodobacterales > Rhodobacteraceae > Wagnerdoeblera. Next base: position 9,303 of record JAUXPG010000447.1, on the reverse strand, counting down.
CGCCGTGGATATAGGCGGCGGCGGGCGATGCGAGGAACACCGCCGTGCCGGCGATATCCTCGGGTCGGCCCCAGCGCCCTGCGGGGATACGGTCGAGGATGGATTTCGAGCGGTCGGGATCCGAGCGCAGCGCCTCGGTGTTGTTGGTTTCGATGTAGCCGGGCGCGATGGCGTTGACATTGATGCCGCGCGGTGCCCATTCGTTCGCCATCAGCTTGGTCAAGCCCGCAACCCCGTGTTTCGACGCGGTATAGCTTGGCACCCGGATGCCGCCCTGAAACGACAAAAGCGAGGCGATGTTGACGATCTTGCCGCCGGTGCCGCGCGCCAGTGCCGCCTTGGCGAAGGACTGGCAGGTGAAGAACACCGCCTTGAGGTTGACGTCCATCACCGCGTCCCAGTCGGCCTCGGAAAACTCCACCGCATCCGCCCGCCGGATGATGCCCGCGTTGTTGACCAGAATGTCGATGCGCCGGGCCGCGAAAATATCCCGCGCGGCCATCGGATCGGCAAGGTCAAGGTGCAGCGCCTCGCCGCCGGTCAACTGCGCGGTTTGCGCGCAATCGGACCGCCCGGCGGCGATGACCTGCGCGCCCGCTTGCGCCAGTGCCACGGCGATGGCCTGCCCGATGCCGGTGTTGGCGCCGGTGACAAGTGCGGTCTGGCCCGCAAGGGAAAACGGGGTCATCGCAGCGACTCCATCGGCACGGCTTCGACGTCGCGGTAATCCACGTTGTCGCCTGCCATCGCCCAGACGAAGGTGTAGCTGGCGGTGCCCGCGCCGCAATGGATGGACCACGGCGGCGAAATCGCCACTTCCTCGTTGGCGACCACCAGATGCCGGGTTTCCTGCGGTTCGCCCATGAGATGCAGCACGCGCTGCGGGTCGGGCAGGTCGAAATACAGATACGCCTCCATGCGGCGGTCATGCAGATGGGCGGGCATGGTGTTCCAGACCGACCCGCCGTGGAACTGGGTGTAGCCCAGCACCAACTGGCACGAGGGCATCACCTCGGGGTGGATGAACTGGTTGATGGTGCGGTGGTTGGCGGTTTCGGGCGCACCCAGCGTCAGTTTCTTGGCGTCGGCGAGTTTCACCAGCCGGGCAGGGTGGGCGTGATGGGCAGGGCAGGAGGTGAGATAGAACCGGCCCTGACCGGCAAACCTGACCGGCCCCGACCCCATCGGCAGATACAGCACATCGCCCTTGTCCAGATGCCAATCCTGCCCGGCCGCGCTGACCGTGCCTGCGCCCCCCACGTTGACCACGCCCAGTTCGCGCCGGTCCAGCAGGCTGGCGGTGCCCGCCTGCGCCACATGGTCGAGCACCAGCGGGTCGGCGCCCGGCACCGCGCCGCCGACGATCATGCGGTCGTAATGGGTATAGACCAGCCGGATTTCGCCCGTGCGGAACAGCCCTTGCGCCAGAAAGGCCGCGCGTAGGGCGGCGGTGTCCATGCCCTTGGCCTCGGCGGGCGAGACGGCGGCGCGGGTTTCAACGGTCAGCATCGGGCAGTCCTTTCACAGAAAATCGTCGCGGCGGGGGGTGAACCCGTCGATCAGCAGGCCGGGTTCCAGACAGACGCAGCCATGCACCGCGCCCGAAGGCACGACGAACGCATCGCCGGGGCCGACATCAAAGCTGCGGTCCCCCACCGAAAACCGGAACCGCCCCGCCACCACATAGGTGGATTGCACATGCGGGTGCTGGTGCAGCGCGCCAACCGCCCCCTCGGCGTCAAAGCGGAAGGCCACGGTCATCAGCTCGGGGCTGTCGGCCAGCACCTGACGGCTGGAATGCGGGCCGGTGGCGACAACGGGCCAGGTCACCGGAACACCCCCGGCAGCCACAACGACAGGGCGGGCACATAGGTCACCAGCATCAGCGTGGCAAAGGCCGCGCCATAGAACGGCCAGATCGTGCGCATCGCTTCCCAGACCGAAATCCGGCCGACCGCGCAGCCCACGAACAGCACCGCCCCGACCGGCGGCGTACAAAGCCCGATGCCCAGGTTCAGGATCAGGATCACCCCGAAATGCACCGGGTCCACGCCGAACGCGGATGCCACCGGCAGGAAGATCGGGGTGGTGATGACGATCAGCGGTGACATGTCCATGAAGGTGCCCAGCACCAGCAGGATCAGGTTGATCAGCAGCAGGATCAGGATGGGATTGTCGGTCAGGCCCTGCATGGCCTGCACCATCGCCGTCGGCACCTTGAGGAAGGCAAGCAGCCAGCCGAACGACGCCGCGCAGCCGATCACCAGCAGCACCATGGCGGTTGTCCGCACCGCCGCTGCCACCGCGCCCTGAAACTGGACCCAGTTCATCGTGCGGTAGACCGCCACCGTGACCAGCAGCGCATAGACCGCCGCGATGCAACTGCTTTCGCTGGCCGTGAACACCCCCGAGCGCACGCCGCCAAAGATGATGAGGATCAGCAGGAGCCCCGGAATGGCGTTGATCAGCAGACGCCCCAGCATGGCCAGGCCGGGGAAGGCCTCGGTCGGGTAGTTGCGCTTTTTCGCCACGAACCACGCCGCCACCATCAGGCTGATCGCCAGCACAAGACCGGGCAGGATGCCCGCAGTGAACAGATCGGCAATCGAAAGCCGCCCGCCCGCCGAAATTGAATAGATGATCATGTTGTGCGACGGCGGGATCAACAGCGCGATGATTGACGACACCACGGTGATGTTCACCCCGTAATCGACGCCATAGCCGCGCCGCTTCATTTCCGGGATGGTAAGGCCCCCGATGGCCGAGGCATCCGCCGCCGCCGACCCCGAAATCCCGCCAAACAGCACCGACGATGCGATGTTCACCTGCCCCAGACCGCCGCGCATGTGGCCGATGGCCGCCCCCGCCACCGCGATCAGCCGGCGCGCGATATCGCCGCGCACCATCAATTCGCCTGCGAAGATGAAGAACGGAATGGCCATCAGCGCAAACACCGACACACCCGAATTCAACCGCTGGAACACCACCACCGGCGGCAGCCCCATGTAAAGCACGGTGGCGAAACTCGCGACGCCCAGACAGAAGGCGACCGGCGTGCCGATGGCCAGCAGCAGCCCGAAACTGCCGAACAGGACCCAAAGCTCCATCTCAGACCCCTTCCTCGGGCTGTTCGCCAAACCGCGCCGTCGGCAACCCCGCCGCGCGCCGGGCCAGCCGTTCGAGCGAGAAGATCACCATCAGCGCGCCCCCCATCACCACCGGCATGAAATCGAACGCGCCCGATATGCCAAGGCTGGGCAGCTTGGTGCCTGCGGCACCTGCGGCCAGTTGCCAGCCAAACCACACCATGCCCGCCCCGAAGGCCACCACCACCGCATCCGACACCGAATGCAGCGCCAGTTTCACGCGCTTGGGCAGGATCATCAGCAGCACATCGAACGACAGGTGATACCCTTCGCGGATGCCGACGGCGGCGCCCAGAAAGATGAACCATCCCATCAGGATGACGGCGCCCGGTTCGCTCCACATCAGCGAGGAGTTCAGCACATAGCGCCAGAACACCTGGGCCGCGACAAAGGCGGTCATCAGCACCAGCCCCGCCCCGGCCAGCCACAGCGCGACCCGCGCCACCCTGTCCATGATTGCCGCAACCTGCAGCATTGCCGCCTTCATGGCGTGCCCCCCGACCTGCAGGCCCGTCGCGGGCTGCGCTTCAACCGTCTTGATACGTCACGCAAGGGCGGGACCGGGGGTGTTTTCCCCCGGTCCCGCCGGTTCAGCAGGTCATTCGGTCGCCTGGATGCGCTCCACCAGCGACTGCAGCTTGGGGGTGCCCGCGTGCTTTTGATAGACCGGCACCATCGCTTCGATGAACGGGGTCTTGTCGATGGTGTCGATCACCTGCACCCCGGCGGCGCGGACCTTTTCTTCCGACACCTTCTCGCGCGCGGCCCAGAGCTCGCGGTTGATCGGGATGCTGTCCTTGGCGGCCTGACGCACCAGCGCCTGATCCTCGGGGCTCAACTTGTCCCAGCTGACCTTGGACATCACCAGCACTTCCGGCACGATCAGGTGCTGGTTGAGCGTGTAATAGCCGGCCACCTCGAAGTGGCCCGACGATTCGTAGGACGGCCAGTTGTTTTCGGCCCCGTCGATCACCCCGGTCTGGATGCTGGAATAAACCTCGCCATAGGGCAGGGGGGTCGCGTTGGCGCCAAGTGCGGTCATCATGTCGACGAACACGTCCGACTGCATGACGCGGATCTTCATGCCTTTGAGGTCGGCGATCGAGGTGATCGGCTTCTGGCGGTTGTAGAACGACCGCGACCCGCCGTCATAATACGCAAGGCCGACAAAGCCGTGCGGCTCGAACCCGGCAAGGATTTCGTCGCCGATGGGGCCGTCCATCACGCGGTGCATGTGCGCCACGTCGCGGAAGATGAAGGGCAGCGAGACGACCTTGGTTTCTTCGATCAGGTTGTTGAACGGGCCCATCGACACGCGGTTGAAGTCGATCACGCCGAACTTGGTCTGTTCGATGGTGTCCTTTTCCTGCCCAAGCTGGGCGGAATGGTAAACCTCGATGCACATCCGCCCGCCCGAACGCTCCTTCAGCAGTTCGCCCATGCGGTTCACCGCCTCGACGGTGGGGTAACCATCGGGGTGGGTGTCCGACGATTTCAGCGTCACTTCGCATTCGGCAAACGCCGCGCCGGCAAAGGCGGCCGAGGCCAGCAGTGCCGCGGTCAGGGTTTTCATCATGGTCATTGGTCGTCCTCCCTAGGGTTTTTCTCAGAGTTTGTAGGCGTCTTTCGCCAGCCGAAAGGCCAGGTCGTGTGCCACCTCGTGCGCTTCGTCCATATCCAGCCGTCCGGTCGCCACCAGACCGGCCAGGAACGCGCAGTCCACCCGGCGGGCGACATCGTGGCGCGCGGGGATCGACATGTAGGCACGGGTGTCGTCGTTGAAGCCGACGGTGTTGTAGAACCCCGCCGTTTCGGTCGTCATCTCGCGGAACCGGCGCATGCCTTCGGGGCTGTCGTGGAACCACCATGCCGGGCCCAGCTTCAGTGCCGGATAGACCCCGGCCAGCGGCGCCAGTTCCCGCGCATAGGCGGTTTCGTCCAGGGTGAACACGATCACCGTCAGGTCGGGGCGCAGGCCCACGGCATCCAGCAGCGGGCGCAGCGCGCGCACGAAATCGGTGCGGGTCGGAATGTCGAACCCCTTGTCGCGCCCGAACATGCCAAGCACCGCGGCCGAATGGTTGCGCAGGCTGCCCGGATGGATTTGCAGCACCAGCCCGTCATCCAGGCTCATCTTCGCCATTTCGGTCAGCATCTGGCCGCGGAAGGCGTCGGCCTCGTCCGCCGAACACCCGCCCCGCAGTGCCTTGGCAAACAGCGCCGCCGCGTCGCGCTCGGACATGTTTTCGGTCCGCGCTGTGGCGTGGCCGTGGTCGGTTGAGGTGCAGCCGAACGATTTGAAAAACGCCCGCCGCGCACGGTGCGCGTCCAGATAGCCCGCCCAGGTCAGGGTATCGCAGCCGGTGATTTCGCCCAGACGCGCCACGTTGTCGGCAAAGCCCGCAAATTCGGGGTCCACCACCGCATCGGGGCGGTAAGCGGGAATCACCCGGCCATGCCAGCCCGAGTCGCGGATCATCTTGTGCCAGCCAAGATCGTCCAGCGCGCCGTCGGTGGTGGAGATCGCGGCGATGTTGAACCTGTCATACAAGGCGCGGGGCCGGAATTCGGGGCGTGACAGGCAGTCGGCGATGTGGTCATAGCTGGCATCGGCGGTGGCAGGCGAAAGCCGCGTGTCCAGCCCGAAGACCGTCTCGAACGCATGATCCAGCCACAGGCGCGAAGGCGTGCCCCGGAAGAGGTGATAATGCTGTGCGAACAGATGCCAGATCTTGCGCCCGTCGGTCTGGGTCATCCCGCCATCGGCCCGCGGCACCCCCAGATCGGCCAGCGCCACGCCTTGGGAACACAACATGCGGAACACATAATGGTCCGGCGTCACGAACAACTGCGCGGGGTCGGGGAAGGCGGCATCTTCGGCATACCAGCGCGGGTCGGTATGGCCGTGCGGGCTGATGATCGTCAGGTGCGCCACACCGGCATGCAAGTCCCGCGCCATGCCGCGCAGGCCGGGTTCGGCCGGAAACAGACGATCAGGATGCAGCAGCCCCACGCAGGTTCCCCCTTTTGCTTCACCCGGCGTTCCCGCTGGGAAAAGACTCGCTTTTCACAAGTCCGCTATACTAATATGCTAGTATGCACGACGAGTCAACGGAGCCCCTGATGCCGCAGCCTGCCGCCTTGCGCGTGATCGAACCGCCCGGACGCCCGTCGGTTTCCGATGCGGTGTTCGCCGAACTGCATCGCCAGATCCTTGCGCTGGACCTGCCGCCCGGCACCCGGTTGTCCGAGGTGGATGTGGCCCGCGCGATGGGCGTGTCGCGCCAGCCGGTGCGCGATGCGTTCTGGCGGCTGTCGAAACTGGGCTTCCTGACCATCCGTCCGCAGCGGGCCACCACCGTGTCGAACATCTCGCAAGAGGCGGTGATGCAGGCGCGGTTCATCCGGTCGGCCATCGAAGCGGAAACCGTGCGGGTGTTCTGCGAACGCGCGACGCAGGCCGATCTTGATGCGTTGGACCAAATTCTGGAGGCGCAGCGCGCCGCTGTCGCCGCGGGTGACCGAGCGCTGTTTCATGAACTGGACGACCGTTTCCACCATGAAATCTGCGCGCGTGGCGGCAATGCCTTTGCCTGGGACATCATCCGCGAAAACAAGGCCCACATGGACCGGGTGCGGCTGCTGTCGCTGTCCTTCGCCTCGCAGGATGCGTTCGAGGACCATCTGCGCGTGATGGCGGCGATCCGGGCGCGCGACACCGAACTGGCCATGACGGAAATGCGCGCGCACCTGGGCCGCATCCGCAGTCAGATCGAACGCATCCGTGCCGAAAACGCCGCCTATTTCGACCCGCTGCCCGAGCCGGCGGCGGGCTGATCAGCGCCCGGCCCCCCGGCGCGCCGCCGCGCAAAGGCCCGACACCCCACAGGCCAGCCACAGCGCAACGGCCAGCGTCAGGCCCGCTTCGAGCACCAGCGCTGCAATCGCAGCACAGGTGCCCAGCCCCGATCCTGCGATCACGACAATCAACGGCATGGCACCGCCCCCCCGCCGCGCAGCCTATGCCGGGGTGGCGCTTTGCGCCAGCCCCCCGTCAGGCCGCGTGCGCGCCTGCGGCCAGCGCCGCAACCCGGTCCAGCACCTGCGCGACCGGCTGGCCTTCGCCGATCAGCTTGACGATGGCCGATCCGACGACACAGCCATCGGCCACGCCCGCAATCGCCTGCGCCGCCGCGGGGGTGGTGATGCCAAAGCCCACGATCACCGGCAGGTCGGTGGACGCCTTGATGCGCGCGACTTCCGGCCCGACCTCGCCCGCCTGTGCCGCCGCCGCGCCGGTGATGCCGGTCACCGACACGTAATAGACAAAGCCCGAGGTGTTTTGCAGCACTCTGGGCAGGCGCTTGGCATCTGTCGTCGGCGTGGCCAGCCGGATAAAGTTCAGCCCGGCGGCCTGCGCGGGGATGCACAGTTCGTCATCCTCCTCGGGTGGCAGGTCAACCACGATCAGCCCGTCGATTCCGGCGGCCTTGGCCTCGGTCAGGAAACGGTCAACGCCGCGCGCGTAGATCGGGTTGTAATAGCCCATCAGCACGATCGGCGTGGTGTTGTCGCCGCTGCGGAAGGCGCGCACCATGTCCAGCACCTTGTCCATTGTCATGCCGCCATCCAGCGCGCGCTGCCCGGCAAGCTGGATCGTCGGGCCGTCTGCCATCGGGTCGGTAAAGGGCATGCCCAGTTCGATGATGTCCACGCCCGCCGCAGGCAGCCCGCGCATGATGTCAAGCGAGGTGTCGGCATCGGGGTCGCCCCCCATGATATAGGCGACAAAGGCCTTGCGACCCTGATCGCGCAGGCGGGCAAACGTGGCATCGATGCGGGTCATGGCGGCCTCTCCCCTTTGGCGCCCCCTGATGGGGCAGGCGGCAGAAAAACGCAAGCATGTCGGCGCACCGGGGTGCATCTTGGCTGCGGATCGACGGTGCCGCAGCGCCCCGGCCCCTGTGCCGGCAACCTTCCGCGCACCCCGCGCGGTGCGTGTTGAGAACAAGGCCAAGCCGTGACAGCCTTGGCCGTCCCCGACCCCCAAAGGCGCCCCAATGAGCTTTGACCCTTACATCCATTTTCAGGGCAACTGCCGCGATGCGATGACCGCATATCAAGCGGTGTTCGGCGGCACGCTGGACATGATGCCCTATTCCGCCGCGCCGGAATGGCCCGACGGCACGCCCGATGCGATGCGCCGGTCTGACCGCATCATGCACAGCACGCTGCGCTTGCCCGACGGGCGGTCGCTGATGGCCTCGGACTTTCCGCCCGGCATGGGCGGCGACCCGCAGCAGGCGGTCAGCATCAGCCACGAAGCCGCCAGCATGGCCCGCGCGCAAGAGGTGTTCGCCACTCTGGCCGACGGTGGCGCGGTGATCTTGCCGATGTCGCCCACCTTCTGGTCCGACGGGTTCGGCATGGTCAAGGACCGCTTTGGCACCCACTGGATGATCTCGGCGCCGTGGCGCGGCTGACGCGGCGGGGCGCTTGAACCTTCGGGGCCTTGCGTCTATCAGCGGCGCAACGGGCTCCGGAGGACGGCATGGGTTTCAAGATGGGTATCGTCGGGCTGCCGAACGTCGGCAAGTCCACGCTTTTCAACGCGCTGACCCGGACGGCGGCGGCGCAGGCGGCGAACTTTCCGTTCTGCACCATCGAACCCAATGTGGGCGAGGTGGCGGTGCCCGATGACCGGCTGGACAAACTGGCCGCCATTGCGGGCAGCAAGCAGATCATCCCCACCCGCATGACCTTCGTCGATATCGCGGGCCTTGTGCGCGGGGCCAGCAAGGGCGAAGGTCTGGGCAACCAGTTCCTGGCCAACATCCGCGAATGCGATGCCATCGCGCATGTGCTGCGCTGCTTTGAAGATGGCGACATCACCCATGTCGAAGGCCGCATCGACCCGGTGGCCGATGCCGAAACCATTGAAACCGAATTGATGCTGGCCGATCTGGATTCGGTCGAACGCCGCCGGGCGAACCTTGCGCGCAAGCTCAAGGGCAACGACAAGGACGCCGCCGATCAGGACCGGCTGCTGGCGCTGGCGCAAAAGGCGCTGGAAAACGGCCAGCCCGCCCGCACCGTGACGGTGGCCGAGGATGACCAGCGCGCGTGGCGCCTGCTGCAGCTGCTGACCGCCAAGCCC
>JAUXPG010000437.1 GCA_030683915.1 Gemmobacter sp. | reverse complement strand
CGCAGTTCGGTTTTCAGCACCTTGCCATAGCTGTTCTTGGGCAGGCTTTCGGCCCGGACATACCGCCGGGGCCGTTTGAACCCTGCGATGTGGTCGCGGCACCAGGCATCCAGCGCGGCGTCATCGACCGCCGCGCCGGGTTCAGCGACCACAAAGGCCACCACCCGTTCCCCCCAATCAGGGTCTGGCGCGCCCACCACCGCAACCTCGGACACCGCCGGGTGGCGCAGCAACACCTCCTCGACCTCGCGCGGATAGATGTTGCTGCCGCCCGAAATGATCACATCCTTGCTGCGGTCGGTCAGGTTCAAGAACCCGTCGGAATCAAGATGCCCCAGATCGCCGGTATGCAGCCAGCCGCCGCGCAGCGTCTGCGCCGTTGCTTCGGGGTTTTGCCAATACCCCTGCATGACGGTCGGGCCGCGCAGGCAGATTTCGCCTGTCTCGCCGCTGGGCAATGCCACGTCGCCCGGCCCGAGGATGGCAAGCTCCACCGACCCGTGCGCCACCCCAACCGATCCGCGCCGCGCCCGCCAGTTTGGATGGCCCGTATCGGCCACCAGATCGCGCGACAGGGCGGATATGGTCATCGGGCTTTCGCCCTGCCCTAAATCTGCACGAACCTTGGCCCGAACTGCGCCAGTGCGGCGTCGATGTCGGCGGCATACATCGGCCCGCCGCCATAGATGATGGTCCTCAGGCCCGTGCCATCCCACCCCGAGGCGCGGGCGGCGGTGACCAGCCGCTTGACCATCGTCGGAGCGGCAAACATCACCAGCCCGCCGCAGGTCTGCGCCAACCGCATGATTTCGGCTTCGTCGAACCCGCGCGACGCCGGCAGCAGGTGCACCCCGCCCGCCCGCACCTGCGCGAACATGTAAAGCCCCGCACCATGCGACATCGGCGCGGCATAAAGCATGTGGTCGCCCGGTTGCGGCAGGTCCACGTCCAGCGCATAGGCAAGGGTCATCTGGATCAGGTTGCCGTGGCTGAGCATCACGCCCTTGGGCCGCCCGGTGGTGCCCGACGTGTAAAACAGCCACGCAAGATCGGCATCGTCGCGTGCAACTGGCGGCCCCGGTGGGCCGGATGCGCCCGGCGCGGCGTCAAGGGCAAGTTCCGCACGACCCGGAAACTGCGCCCCGCTGTCGGTCACCACGAGGGATGCACCGGAATGGTCAAAAATCCATTCGGCCTCCGAGCGGTGCAGTTTGTGATTGACCGGAACCGCCACAGCGCCCTGCCACCAGATCGCGTGCAGCATTTCCAGATAGTCCGGCGCATTGGCCGCAAACACCGCCACACGGTCGCCGGGGCCGATGCCGCGGTCGGCCAACACACCGGTGCGCGCCGCAACCGCGCGCAGCAACCCGGCGTAATCGTGCATCAGCCGGTCGCCCAACCGCACCGCCGGGCGCGCGGGCCACGCCTGCGCGGTCTGCCACAACCAGTGCGCGATATTCATGCCCGGCCTGCAGTGTGCGGCGGGCGGGCGGGTGGGGGCGGTGGCGTCATGGCATGGTCCCTCGCTTGGCTGGCGTGGCGTGCTGCGCGCCGATCATCGCGCGGCCCGGCCCGCCGGAAAAGGGGGCGCATGCACCCTGCGGGCACCGCGTGGCATTCCTGCCCGCCTGGACGCCGCGATGCGCCCGCTGGTTCCATCCGTCTGGCCTTGGCCGCGAATGCCCGCTAAAGCGTCGCCCAAGCCCTTTGGTCCAGACCCCGGAGACCCGCATGAGCACGATCATCGACATTCACGCCCGCGAAATTCTCGACAGCCGCGGCAACCCCACCATCGAGGTGGATGTGACGCTGGAAGACGGATCGGAAGGCCGCGCGGCGGTGCCGTCGGGCGCTTCGACCGGCGCGCACGAGGCGGTGGAACGCCGCGATGGCGACAAGGCGCGTTACCTTGGCAAAGGCGTGCTCGAAGCCGTGGCCGCCGTGAATGGCGAAATCGCGCAAGGGCTGGTCGGTTTTGACGCCACGGAACAGATCGCCATCGACCGCGCGCTGATCGAAATGGACGGCACGCCGAACAAGGCGAGGCTAGGCGCAAACGCCATTCTGGGCGTGTCGCTTGCCACAGCCAAGGCCGCCGCCATGGCCTGCGGCCAGCCGCTTTACCGCTATGTCGGCGGCACAGGGGCGCGGCTGTTGCCGGTTCCGATGATGAACATCATCAACGGCGGCCAGCACGCCGACAACCCGATCGACATTCAGGAATTCATGATCATGCCGGTGTCGGCCGCCAACATCCGCGAAGCGGTGCGGATGGGGGCCGAAGTGTTCCATGTGCTCAAGAAGGAACTGAAAAAGGCCGGCCACAACACCGGCATCGGCGACGAAGGCGGCTTTGCCCCCAACCTCGCCTCGGCACGCGAGGCGCTGGATTTCATTCTGCGGTCGGTCGAACTCGCGGGTTACAAGCCGGGCGAGGACATCATGTTCGCGCTTGACTGCGCGTCGACGGAATACTTCCGGGACGGAAAATACCGGATGGACGGCGAAGCGCTGGTGCTGAATGCCGAACAGAACGTCGATTTTCTGGAACAACTCTGTGCCGATTATCCGATCCTGTCGATCGAGGACGGCTGTTCCGAAGATGACTGGGACGGTTGGCAGATGCTGACCGACCGTCTGGGCGGTGCGGTGCAGTTGGTGGGCGACGATCTGTTCGTGACCAACCCCGAACGGCTGGCCGAAGGGATTGAACGCGGCTGCGCCAACAGCCTGTTGGTCAAGGTCAACCAGATCGGCACGCTGACTGAAACGCTGGATGCCGTCCGCATGGCGGACCGGGCGGGGTATACCTCGGTCATGAGCCACCGCTCGGGCGAGACCGAAGATGCCACCATCGCCGATCTGGCTGTGGCCACGAACTGTGGCCAGATCAAGACCGGCAGCCTTGCGCGGTCGGACCGCCTGGCGAAGTACAACCAGTTGATCCGGATCGAGGAAATGCTGGGCGACATCGCCGAATACGCAGGCTGCAGCATCCTGCGCGGCTGATCCGGCGGGCTGTTAGCGGCCCCAAGTAAGCCCTGTGCGGCGCCTTGGCTTTGGTCGGGGCGCCGTTTCGCATTTCCTGCCCCACGCTGCCCGTTAATCACCCGTTTACCATCCTCGGTGCAGGCTGGCCGCCGGAACGGGGGGGATTATGCGGGCGCTGTGGGCTTTGGTGGTGGTGATGCTCTGGCCCGTGATGGCCGCCCCGGGCCCTTGGCCACGCGATGCGGGCGCACGGTTCCTGTCGGTGTCATCGACGGGTGACACCGGATCGGTTTGGTTTGAGCAGGGGCTGGGCCGGGCGCGCTGGATCGTGGCCGAGGGGCGGGTGTCGCGGGCGGGGGATTGGGACGTCGCACTGCGCTACCACCGTGCGATGGCAGACCGAGCCGGGCTGAAGCTGGCATGGTCGCTGGGCCTGTCGGTGGGCATGCCGCTGACCGATGTGGTGATCGACCTGCCCCCGGTCTGGTGGCCCGGAAGAACCGAGGTCATCGTGCGCATCGACCCGGTTGTGGCGGTGCAGGCGGGCTTGAGCGCGGGCGTCGGGCTGGTGCGGCCTTGGCCGGGGTGGCTGGCGCTGGACCTGATGGCCGAGGCGGGACCGCAGCGCAAGCGGCTGAAGGCCGACGCGACCTTGGGCTTTCGACCGCGCGACCGCTGGATGCTGCTGTTGCAGGCCCATGGCCGTGTCGGCAACGGCCCCCCCGGCCTTGCGCTGGCGTCGTCGATCGTCTGGCAGGTGGGGCGCGGGACCCGGCTGCAGGCCGGGCTGCACCATGACCTGCGCGGCGGCCGGACGGTGGCCAAGTTCGGCAACTGGCTGGAGTTCTAATCCACCTCATGACCTGCGATGCCATCAAGGATGGCACACTGCGCGCCCTTGTCACCGGGGCAGGCGGCAACCATGCCCGCCAACGCCGTCCGCATCAGTTCCAGCGCGGCGATGCGGGCGTCGATGCCGGCCAGGTGCCCTTGCGCAATGCGCTTGACATCGGCGCTGGCGCGCGCGGGGTCCTCGCGCAGCGAAATCAGGGCGCGGCAGTCGTCGATGGCAAAGCCGAGCGCGCGGGCATGCGCCAGAAAAACCAACCGCTCCACATCGCGCGGGCGGAACTGGCGGTAACCGTTCGCGGCGCGCAAGGGGGTGACAAGGCCGATATCCTCGTAATAGCGGATCGTCTTGGCGGGCAGGCCGCTGGCCTGCGCGGCGTCCTTTATGTTCATGGCCGGGTCTCCGTCGGGGTCAGCGCGGCAAGCGGGCGGGCCGCGCCACGCAGGCGCAGCGCATTGCCCAGCACGAACACCGACGACAGCGCCATCGCCCCTGCCGCCAGCATGGGCGACAGGGTCAGCCCGAATGTCGGATAAAACAGACCCGCCGCCACGGGAATGAGCGCCGTGTTGTAGGCAAAGGCCCAGAACAGGTTCTGCCGGATGTTGCGCATGGTGGCGCGCGCAATGGTCACAGCCGTGGCCACCGCCCGCGGGTCGCCGGTGGACAGCACGACATCGGCGGCCTCGATCGCCACATCGGTGCCTTGCGCCATTGCCAAGCCCACCTCGGCTGCCGCCAGGGCGGGGGCATCGTTGATGCCATCCCCCACAAACGCCATCGGCCCCAGACCTTCAAGCGCGGCGACCTTGCCTTCGGGCAGCACGCCCGCGACCACGCGGGACAGCCCGATTTCGCGCCCGACCGCCTGCGCGGTCGCGGCACTGTCGCCCGAGATCATGGCAACCGACAGGCCCATTGCCTGCAACGCAGCAATCGCGGGGGCGGCACCGGGTTTGATCGGGTCGGCCACCGCCAGCATCGCCACCGCCGCCCCATCCACCGCCATGTGCAGCACGGTGCGCCCCCGCCCTGCAAGGTCAAGCGCGGCAGTGTCGTCCACGGCTATCCCCTCCGACGCCATCAACCGCACCGTGCCCAGGCTGACCCGCGCGCCATCGACCGTGCCGGTGACGCCCTGACCCGGCACCGCCTGCACCGCCTGCGCCAACAACGCCACCCCCAGCCCGCGCGCCGCGGCGGCATCGCGGATCGCGGCGGCGACGGGGTGTTCCGACTGCGCCTCGACCGCGGCGGCCAGTGCCAGGACCTGATCTTCGGTCATCGTCCCGGACAAGACCACATCGGTCAGGGCCGGGTGCCCTTGGGTCAGAGTGCCGGTCTTGTCGAAGGCCACACCTGTGACCGACGCAAGGCGCTGCAGCGCCTCTCCCTTGCGAAACAGCACGCCAAGTTCTGCCGCACGCCCCGTCCCCACAAGGATCGAGGTGGGCGTGGCGAGCCCCATCGCGCAGGGGCAGGCCACGATCAGGACAGACACCCCGGCCACCAGCGCCTGTGCCAGCGTGCCCCCGAAGCTCAGCCACGCGACCACAGCCAACACGGCGACGGCCATCACCACCGGCACGAAAACGGCGGTCACCCGATCAACCAGCGCCTGAATGGGAAGCTTTGCGCCCTGCGCCTCGCCCACCATCCGCACGATCTGCGCCAGCCGCGTGTCGGCCCCCACCCGCGTCACCCGCACCCGAAGCGCGCCGGTGCCGTTCACCGTGCCGCCCGTCACCGGATCGCCGGGCGCCTTGGCCACCGGGACGGGCTCGCCCGAGATCATCGATTCGTCGATCCAGCTTGTGCCCGACACCACCTCGCCATCCGCCGCAAGCCGGGCGCCGGGGCGCAGAACCAGCACATCTCCGGGCCGCAGGGTTGCAGCGCTGCGTTCCACCGCGCCTTCGGCGGTTTCCACCAACGCAACATCGGGTTGCAGCGCGACAAGCCGCCGGATCGCCGCGCCGGTCTGGCCACGGGCGCGCGATTCCAGCCAACGCCCCATCAGGATCAGCGTCACGATCACCGCCGCCGCCTCGAAATACACCGCACGTGACGGTTCAGGCACCAGCTGCGGCGCCAGCCACACCAGCAGCGACCAACCCCACGCCGCCAGCGTGCCGATGGCGACCAGCGAATTCATGTCGGGCGACGCGCGCAGCAGGGCCGGCACCCCGCGCTGCAGGAAAACCCGCCCCGGCCCGAGCAGCACGGCGGTGGTCAGCACCGCCTGCAGTGTCCAGCTTGGGCCCTGCCCGACGGTATGCAACACCCAGTGGTGGAATGCGGGCACCAGATGCCCGCCCATTTCCAGCACGAACACCGGCGCCGTCAGCGCCCCGGCCCAGATCACCCGGCGCCTCAGCGCGGCCTCTTCGGCGGCCTGCCGGTCGGCGCCATCGGCCCGGACGGGTTCGGCCGTGTAGCCCGCACGCCCCAGCGCCGCGACCATGTCGGCCACCGCGTCGGGCGCGCCGACGTGGCGCACCGTCACCGACATGTCCGCAAGGTTGGCCGTGGCGCCCTCCACACCGGGCAACCCGGTCAGCGCCCGCTCGACCCGGGCGACGCAACTGGCGCAGGTCATGCCGTCAAGCGCCAGGCGCGTGACCTCGTGGCGCAGGCCATAGCCCGCCTTTTGCAGCGCCGCATCCACCGCCGCCAGATCGGGCGGACCGGCAAATCCGATTCGGGCGGTGTTCCGCGCCAGATTGACCTGCGCCGCCTCGACACCGGGCACCCGTGCAAGCACGCGTTCGGCGCGTCCGACACAGGCAGCACAATACAGACCTTCGATTTCGACCGTGGTGGTAGACATAGACACGCTCCTTTGCAGGAGAGATGGACCTTCCAGTTCCGGGAAGGTCAAGCCCCGGCGGCAAGATATCCCAATACCGCGGCTTCGGCCAGTTGCTGGCCTGCGCCCAGGATGTCGCCGGTCTGTCCGCCGATGCGCGCGCGCGCCCAAAGCCCAAGCGCCAGCCACACCGCGGCCAGCACCGGCAGCAGCCCCAGCGCAGGCCAGCCCATCGGCGCGGCCAGCACCAGCGCGACCGCCACCGCAAGGCCCGC
>JAUXPG010000333.1 GCA_030683915.1 Gemmobacter sp. | reverse complement strand
AACTTTGCCTTCACCCCCTCAGTGCCGGGAACCGGCTCCTCTAACAGCTGGACCCTGCGGGTGGAGGATTCGGCCCTTGGCACGGTGGTTGGCGAATATGTGCTGACTTTTCACGACGGCCAGCCCGGCGGTGGCACCCTGACCAGCGTCGACGCGGTGTCCGGCGGGGCGTATGACCCCGCGACGGGTCAGGTCGAACTCGCGGTCGCCAGCGGCACGATCAAGCTCGGCCTGGGCAAGCCGGGGCAGACCGATGGCATCACACAGCTGTCTTCCACCTTTTCGCCCGTCGCGCTGACCAAGAACGGCTCGCCCGTATCGGCGCTCGTCTCGGTGGAGGTTGACGCGAAGGGGTATCTCTACGGCGTGTTCGACCAGGGCTTCACGCGCCGTCTGTTCCAGATTCCGGTGGTTGATGTGCAAAATCCCAATGGCCTGACGGCGATGGACGATCAGTCTTATGACCTGTCGGTGACATCCGGCAACTTCTTCCTGTGGGATGCCGGCGAAGGGCCGACCGGCACGGTCGCGGCCTACACGCGTGAGGAAAGCGCGGTGGATATCGCGCAGGAGTTGACGCAGCTGATTCAGACCCAGCGCGCCTATTCCTCGAACGCCAAGGTGATTCAGACCGTCGACGAGATGTTGCAGGAAACCACCAACCTCAAGCGTTGAAAGGGGTAGGGCCATGAGCCTTTCGCACAGCCTGACCGCTGCATATTCCGGACTGACCGCATCGGCCAAGGCGGCGTCGATTGTGGCCGAGAACATGGCGAACCTGCGCACGCCGGGGTACGGGCGGCGCGAAGTGCTGCTGAGCAGCAGCGCCCTTGGCGGCGGGGTGATGATAACCGGCATACAGCGGCACCAGAGCCCCATCATTCTTGCCGAACGCCGCGTGGCCCAGGCGCAAACGGCAGGCGCCGAGGTGCAGGGTGGGTTTCTTAAATCGCTGGAGGGGTGGCTGGGTCTGCCCGGAACCGCCGGTTCGCTGGACAGCCGGATCAACGGGTTTGACTCGGCGCTGATCGCCGCTGCCGCCGATCCGGGCAGCGAAGCGCGGCTGACCAACGTTCTGGGCGCGGCGCAGTCCTTGGCGACGCAACTGCGCGGTATCTCGGGCCAGATCCAGCACGCGCGCAGCGCCGCCGACAGGTCCATCGCGACGGATGTTGGCCTACTGAATGACAGTCTGGCCCAGATCGAAGCGCTGAACCGTGACATCCTGCGCTTGACCTCGCTCCGCCAGGATCCTTCGGGGCTGATTGATCAGCGTCAGGCAGTGGCCGACCGCATCGCCGAAGTCGTACCGCTGCGCGAAGTGGCCCGCCCCGGCGGGCAAATCGCGCTTTATTCAACAGGCGGCGCGGTGCTGATTGATGGCCGCGCAAGCGTGTTCGGTTTTGAGCCCGCGGGCCAGATCGTGCCGGGCAGTACCGGGCTTTCGGGGCTGACCCTGAATGGGCGCACCGTGGGCACCGGACCGGGCGAGGTGATGCGGGGTGGGCGGCTCGAAGCAAGTTTTGCCCTGCGAGACGAGGTGGCACCGAAGGCCCAGATCCGGCTCGACGCCCTTGCACGGGATATGATGACCCGCCTTGAAGGGGTGGACCGAACCGTGCCGCACGGCGCGGCGGGTCTGTTCACAGATGCCGGGACGGCGTTCGATCCGGCGCGCGAACAGGGGCTCGCTGCCCGCATTGTTGTGAATGCCGCTGCCGATCCGGGCCAAGGCGGTGCGCTCTGGCGCCTGCGCGCGGGGCTCGGCGCTTCGGCGCCGGGCGATAGCGGCGCGAATGGCCTGCTGACCGCACTGTCCAGCGCATTGAGCGAGCCGCGTCCCACCGCCTCGGGCGGGTATCTGCCGGGCCAGCGCAGCCTTGCGGGCGTCGGGTCGGAACTGGTGTCCGCGGTTGCGACCTCCCGTCTCTCGGTAGAAGCCGGGGCCAGCCAATCTGCCGCACGGCAGGTCGCACTCGAGCAACTGGAGGCGGAAGGGGGCGTGGATACCGATCAGGAAACCCAGCTTCTTCTGACGATCGAGCGCACCTATGCCGCGAACGCCCGGGTGATTCAGGCGATTGAGCAGATGCTGGACAGATTGTTGGAGATTTAAGCGATGACTATGGTTTCAATAGGCGATCTCGCCCGCAGCATGATGCTGCAGCGCCACACGACCACGGCCAAGTCTGACCTTGCCCGATTGGCCGAAAGCCTCGCGTCGGGGCGCCACGCCGATCAGGCGGCGCAGGCGCGCGGCGATCTTGGCCCGCTGGCCGCAATCGAAGGCGCGTTGATGCGGATCGACAGTTGGCAATCTGCAGCGACCAGCCTTTCCGGACGACTTGGCGCCATGCAAACCGCGCTGGGCGCCTTGCGCGGGATCGCGGACACCCAGGCGATCAATCTCCAGCGTCTCACCAATGCGACCCGCGCGGATGAGGTGGATCGTGCGGCTCGCGACGCGCGCGATCATCTCGATGCCGCCCTCGGAGTGCTGAACGCCCGCTTTGGCGGGCAGTCGGTGTTCGCTGGCACGCGGGGCGACGGGCCAGCCGTCGTATCAACCGATGTCCTGCTTGACAGGCTTTGGCCCGAAGTCAACAGCGCGGGCACCGCCGCCGAGGTTCGGGACCGGGTGATCGCGTGGTTTGAGGACCCGTCCGGCTTCGCGGCGCAAGCCTATCGCGGTGGTTCGGCGCAAGGCGCGATTGCAGTCGGTCCGGGTGAAACCGCCGGAGCGGCGGTCACGGCCAGCGACCCGGCCATCGCACTTACACTCGCAGGTCTTGCGATGGCCGCGCTGGTAGATCGGGGGCTGTTCGCGGACCGCCCCAGCGCGCGCCAGATGGTTGCCGAAATGGCCGGGGGCGTGCTCGCCAACGGCGCCGATGCGCGCGTCCAGCTTGCCGCGGGGCTCGGCAGCACCGAGCAGCGGTTGGCCGAAATCCAGGCTCGCAACGCCGCCGAGCACACCGCTCTGGGCATCGCCCGGTCCGGCATGGTGTCCGCTGACCCCTTTGCGACAGCGGCGGATCTGGAATCTGCCCGGGTGCAGCTGGAAACGCTGTTTGCCATCACCTCGCGTCTGTCGGGGATGAGTTTGCTGGGGTATTTGCGATGATCCGAGTTCTTGTGCTGTGCCTGGTGGTTGCCGCGCCAGCCGCCGCAGCGCCTGTCCGCGTCAAGGATCTGGTCGAATTCGACGGGGTGCGCGGCAACGATCTGGTCGGCTACGGTTTGGTGGTCGGCCTGAATGGCACCGGCGACGGCCTGCGCAACGCCCCCTTCACCGAGGAAATCCTGTCCAACCTGTTGGAGCGGCTTGGTGTCAACGTTACCGGGGAACAGCTTCGCCCGAAGAACGTCGCGGCCGTGATGATCACGGCCAGCCTGCCACCCTTTGCCCGTGCAGGCGCGCGGATCGACGTGACTGTTTCCGCCATCGGTGATGCAAAAAGCCTGCTGGGTGGCACGCTGGTGATGACACCGCTGAATGGGGCGGATGGTCAGATCTATGCGGTTGCACAAGGGTCGGTGCTGGCGGGCGGGGTCTCTGCCGAAGGGGAGGCCGCGCGGGTGGTGCAGGGCGTGCCGACGGCCGGGGTCATCCCCGCCGGGGCGCGGGTCGAACGCGAAGTCGAGTTCGACTTTACCAGCCTCTCAGCCATCCGCCTCGCCTTGCGCAGCCCTGATTTCACCACCGCCGCCCGGATCGAAGCGGCGGTCAACGCCGAATTCGGGCGTCCGATCGCGTCGATGATGGATGGTGGCACGGTTGCCATCGATATCGTCGGCGCCCGGATGCGGTCGCCCGCGCATGTGATGGGCCGGATCGAGAACATCACGGTGGAGCCGGAGCGCCGCGCCCGGGTGGTGGTGGACCAGCGGTCGGGCACCATTGTCATGGGATCTGATGTGCGGATCAGCCGGGTTGCCGTATCGCAAGGCGGCCTGACCCTCCGGGTCGAAGAGGCGCCTCAGACGGTGCAACCCAACCCGTTCAGCATGGGTCAAACCATTGTCGTGCCGCGCAGCACGGCCACGATCGAACAACCGCCCGGAACCGGTCTTGCTGAAGTCAGTGGCGATACCAGCCTGTCCGAAGTCGTCGGGGGCCTGAACGCGCTGGGCGTCGCCCCCCGCGATCTCATCGACATCCTCAAGACGATCAATGCCGCCGGTGCACTGCACGCCGAATTCATCGTGCAGTGACCCGAACCTTACAAGGGCGGAACACGGGGAGCGGGTCCGGCCCCCCGTGTCCTCGTTTCAGCTGTAGCTGCGCACCAGCGCCGAAGCGATCAGGCTCCAACCGTCGGCCACGACAAAAAACGCAAGCTTGAACGGCAATGAAACAATCGCCGGGGGCACCATCATCATCCCCATCGACATCAGGATGGCGGCCACCACCAGATCGATGATGAGAAACGGAAGAAAGATCAAGAACCCGATCTGAAACGCGCGTTCGATTTCGCTGAGCAGAAAGGACGGGACGAGCACCGACAAGGGCGCCTCGGACAGCGACGGGACAGGCGGCATCTCGGGCCGCAAAGCGGCGAGCGCGGCAAACGTGTCAGGGTCAAGCCGGGCCGCCATGAACTGTCGAAACGGTCCGATTGCCGCGGGGAATGCCTGTTCGAGCGTCATGCGCCCTTCGCTGAAGGGGCCAATTCCGGCAACCCAAGCGTCGGTCAGTGTTGATTTTCACCCAGAACTGAGCCGGTTTTTTCA
>JAUXPG010000285.1 GCA_030683915.1 Gemmobacter sp. | reverse complement strand
GACGCTGGCGCATCGCTTCCCCGACCTCGACCTGCGCCCGCGCGAGGCGGTGACCGGCCGCTTGATCAGCGATCTGGCGCAGGGGCAGCTTGATACCGCCATCGTGGCGCTGCCGGTGTCCGAACCGGGGCTGGTCGAACGCCAACTCTTTGACGAGGAATTCGTGCTGGTCCGCCCGCAGGAAGATGCAGACAAGCCGGTGCCAGACCCTGCCACGTTGCGCACCATGCGCCTGCTGCTGCTGGAAGAGGGCCATTGCTTTCGCGATCAGGCGCTGTCGTTTTGCAAACTTTCGCCTTCGGTGGCGCGTGACGTGATGGAGGGCAGTTCGCTGTCCACGCTGGTGCAGATGGTGGGCGCGGGAATCGGCGTGACACTTATTCCGCAGATGGCGGTCGGCATAGAAACCCGGTCGGCGCCGGTTTCGGTTGTCCAACTGGCCCAGCCGCGCCCCAGCCGCACCATCGGCATGGTGTGGCGCCGCAGCAACCCGTTGGCCGACCAGTTGCAACGCATTGCCGCCTGTGTGGGCGACGCCGGACCGGCGTGACCGGGCCATTCATCGGCGGCGCTACCGGGCATGCCCTGACGGCCCGCGCCCTGCACACACCAATGTGATATGGCAGCGCGCATCCGGCTGATGTAGGTGGGACGCACCCGCCGCAAGACAGCGGACGGGACAGCAAAGAAACCGGGCAGGCAGCGGTTCAGGGGCAGACGATGCGGTGGATAATCCAGCTGGGACTGGTGGTGATGGTTGCGGTCGGGCTCATGTCCTGCGCGCCTTCGAAGTTCCGCACCTACAACGGTCCGGAGGTGACGCGGATCGAGGTGCACAAGGCCGAACGCAAGATGTATCTGCTGCACCACGACAAGGTGCTCAAGTCCTATGACGTGGGGCTGGGGGCCAACCCCGAAGGCCACAAGCAGTTCGAAGGCGACAGCAAGACGCCGGAAGGCGTGTATTACATCGACCGCCGCAACCCGAACAGCGCCTTCCACCTGTCGATTGGCATGTCCTATCCCAACGCCGCAGACCGGGCCTTTGCCCAGTCGCAGGGGAAATCGCCCGGAGGCGACATCTTCATCCATGGTCAGGCCGGGAAACACACCCGCCGCGGGCGGGGTCGCGACTGGACCGACGGCTGCATCGCCGTCACCGACCGCGAGATGGAAGACATCTATGCGATGGTCAAGGTCGGCACGCCCATCGCCGTTTACCCCTGAAGGCCGCCCGCCTCAGCCATAGCTGCGGCGGTCCTCGATCACCTTGCCATCATTCGGCAGGCTGCCGGGCGGCACCAGTTCGACCCGGCCTTTCAGCTTCAGCACATCCAGCACGCTGCCTTCATACAGCGCCGGGTTTGACGCGCGGGTTTCCACCTGCACCGTCATCACGTCCATTTCGCCCTGACGGTCGGCAATGACACGGGCGCGACTGACCTCGGTATGACGGGCCACGAAATCGGCCACCTGTTCGGGGCGCACGAACATTCCCTTGATCTTGGTGGTCTGGTCGGCCCGGCCCATCCAGCCCTTGATCCGCGCATTGGTCCGCCCGCAAGACGAAACCCCCGGCATCAGCGCCGACAGATCGCCGGTGGCAAAGCGGAGCAGCGGGTAATCCGGGTTCAGCGTGGTGACCACGACCTCGCCCACCTCGCCCACCGGCACCGGGTCGCCAGTGCCGGGCCGCACGATTTCCACGATCACACCCTCGTCCACGATCATGCCATCCAGTGCATCGGATTCGTAGGCAATGTTGCCGAGGTCGGCGGTGGCATAGCACTGGCGGCAGGTGATGCCCCGGTCGGCATAGTCCTTGCGCAGGCTGGGAAACAGCGCGCCGCCCCCGACTGCGGCCTTGGCGATCCGCAGCGCCACGCCCATCTCGTCAGCCTTGTCGAGGATCACCTTCAGGTAATCCGGCGTCCCTGCATAGGCGGTGGTCCCGACATCGGCCGCGGCACGGACCTGCAATTCGGTCTGTCCCGTGCCCGCAGGCAGCACAACCGCCCCCACGGCGCGGGCGGCGTTGTCGAACATCATCCCGGCAGGCACGAGATGATAGGAAAAACAGTTCTGAACGATATCGCCGCGTCCGATGCCGGTGGCATGCAAGAACCGCGCCAGCCGCCACCAGTCGTGCCCGACCCCGCCCGGTTCATAGATCGGGCCGGGCGACTGGAACACCTGCGCCACGTTCTGCACCGCAACGCCCCCAAACGGCGGCGCGGCTTTCTGCCAGCCGGTCAGGTCGGACTTGCGCAGCACGGGCAGGCGGGCCAAGGCGGCCAGATCGGGCAGCGGCGCGCCGTCGATCCGGCAGGCGCCCGGATGGGCGGCAACCCGGGCGATCTGCGCGTTCAGCGCGGCAAGCTGCGCCGACAGACGTTCATCCTGGCTGCGGGTTTCAAGCGCGTCGTAATGGCCCATGGCGATATCCCCCCTCATGCCAGCCAACGCTTGCGGCGGCGATAGCTGCGCACGTCGCGGAAGCTTTTGCGCCCCTTGTCCGACATGCCCAGATAGAATTCCTTGACGTCCGGGTTTTCGCGCAGGTCCCGCGCGGTCCCTTCCATCACCACGCGGCCGGATTCCAGAATATAGCCGGTGTGGGCATAGCGCAGCGCCACGTTGGTATTCTGTTCGGCCAACAGGAAGGTCACGCCTTCCTTTGCGTTCACTTCGCGCACGATCTCGAAGATCTGTTCCACCAGCTGCGGCGCAAGGCCCATGCTCGGTTCATCCAGCAGCACGGTTTCCGGCCGGCTCATCAGCGCGCGGCCAATCGCGGTCATCTGCTGCTCGCCGCCCGAGGTATAGCCCGCCTGGCTTTTGCGCCGCTCGCGCAGACGCGGGAAATAGGTATAGACCATCTCGAGGTCACGGGCGACATCGGCGCGCGACGCCCGCGTATAGGCCCCGGTCAGCAGGTTTTCCTCGACCGTCAGATGCTCAAAGCAATGGCGCCCCTCCATCACCTGGATCACGCCCATCTTCACAAGGTCCGAAGGTGCCATCGCGGCGGTGTTCTGCCCGCGATAGAGGATGCTGCCCTTGCTCACGTCGCCGCGCTCCGAGGCCAGCAGGCCCGAAATCGCCTTGAGCGTGGTGGACTTGCCCGCCCCGTTGCCGCCCAGAAGCGCCGTGATGGCGCCCTTGGGCACCGTCAGGCTGACCCCTTTCAGCACGAGGATCACGTGGTTGTAGATCACCTCGATGTTGTTGACCTCGAGAACGGTCTCGCGGGTGGGGGCAGCATCCAGCATGGGGTGTCTCCGGGGCACAGGGGGGGGGTGGAGGGGGCCGGTTGCCCGGCCCCCGCCGTCAGATCAATTGCAGCGCTTGGTCAGGTTGGCTTCCTTGGCATAGGCTTCGGAATCCGCGACGATCAGCGCGTCGATCACTTCGCTGTCCGACTGGATCCAGTCGGTGATCAGGTTCCACTTCTTGGCCTTCGCGTCCCACTGCTGGATCAGGCCATAGCCGTTGCCGCCGTGGTTCTCGCACGAGACCGAGAAATCGGGGCTGAAGTTCGGCAGACCCAGCGCCGTCAGTTTGGCCTGGTCGATGACCAGCGCCTCCATCCCGTCGCGCATCATCGCCGGGGTGATGGCGGCGGTCTTGTGGATTTCCTGCGCCGTCTTGGCGGCTTCGACGGCCAGCATTGCCGCATACATGCCCCGCGAATACAGCACGCTGCCGACCTGATCGCCGTTGCCCGCAGCCTTGCCCGCGTCGATCACGTATTTCTTCATGTCGGCATAAACCGGGTAATCCGTGCCGGTGCCGTGCATCGCAAGGCTCTTGTAGCCATGCGCGCCGTCACCCGCCGGCAGAACGTCGTTCTCCGATCCCGACCACCACACGCCGATGAAGTTTTCCATCGGGAAGCGGATGTTGACGGCTTCCTGCACCGCCACGGCGTTCATCACACCCCAGCCCCACATGATCACGTAATCCGGCCGGTCGCGGCGAATCTGAAGCCACTGCGACTTCTGTTCCTGGCCGGGGCTGTCGACGGGCAGCAGGTTCAGCACATAGCCGTGCTTTTTGGCCAGTTCTTCCAGCGTGCGGATCGGCTCTTTGCCATAGGCCGAGTTGTGATACAGCAGCGTGATCTTCTTGCCGTCCAGCTTGCCGCCGTTGATGTCGAGCAGATGCTTGATGGCGATGGACGCGCCATCCCAATAGTTCGCCGGATAGTTGAACACATGGCTGAACACGGTGCCGTTCTTGGCACTGGTGCGGCCATAGCCCATCGTGTGCAGCGGGATGCCATCGGCGGTGACCTTGGGGATCAGCTGATAGGTGATGCCGGTGGACAGGGGCTGAATGACCAGCGGGTTGTCACCCTTGATCGATTCATAGCATTCCACACCCTTCTCGGTGTTGTAGGCGGTTTCGCATTCGGTCTGACGAATCCGGACCCCGCCGATGCCGCCATCGCGTTCGTTCATCAGCGTCAGGTAATCGGAATAGCCATCGGCAAACGGAATGCCACCCGCCGCAAACGGCCCGGTGCGATAGCTGAGCGACGGAAAGTGAAGGTCCTGCGCCAGAACCGGGGTCCCGACGGCAATCGCCGCCGCGACCAGAGCTGCAAATTTGAACTTCATTCCTTGTATCCTCCCAAAGGGTTGTGGTGGGTTGCGCCGGGCTGTCCCGGTCTTGGTCTTGGGCGGCCCGGCCTCAGTGCGGGAAGGGCCAGAGCCGCAATTTCTCTTTCGTCACGCGCCACAGCTGGTTGATGCCATGCGGTTCCGCGATCAGGAAAATCACGATCAGCGCGCCGACGATCATCAACTCGATATGCGCGGCCAGGTCGGTGGGCCAGCCAAGCTGCCCCACCAGCACGTTCTTCAGAAACACCGGCAGCAGCACCAGGAACGCGGCGCCGGCAAAGCTGCCAAAGATGCTGCCCAGACCGCCGATGATGATCATGAACAGCACAAGGAAGCTTTTGTTGATGCCAAAGCTTTCGCCCACCTCGGCAGCCCCCAGATAGACAGCAAAGAACAACGCCCCCGAGATGCCGATGAAGAACGAACTGACCGCAAAGGCCGACAGCTTGGCGCGCAGCGGGTTCACCCCGATGATCTCGGCCGCGATGTCCATGTCGCGGATCGCCATCCACTGCCGCCCCAGTGCCCCACGGGTCAGGTTGCGCGCCAGCCAGGCAAGCGCGAACAGGATGACGGCGCAGAACAGGTATTTCGCCCAGGCGCTTGTGCCTGCCCCGGTGATCGCAATGCCAAACAACGTGCGTTCCGGCGCGCTGATCTGCCCCGAGGCGGAGTAGTTGTAAAACCACGGCACCTTGTTGAACAGCCAGACCAGAAAGAACTGCGCGGCCAGCGTCGCCACCGCCAGATAAAACCCCTTGATCCGGAGCGACGGCAGGCCGAACAGCACGCCGACCGCAGCGGTGATGCCGCCCGCCAGTATGACATGGATCAGGATGTTGATCTCGGGGAACGAGGTCATCAGCTTGTAGCAGGCATAGGCCCCCACCGCCATGAACCCGCCGGTGCCAAGGCTGACCTGCCCGCAATAGCCGGTCAGAATGTTCAGCCCGATGGCGGCAATCGCATAGATCAGGAACGGCACGAACACCGCGTTCGCCCAGTAGTCGTTGATGACAAAGGGGATGATTCCGAACGCCACCACCAGCACGGCATAATACCGCATCCGGTCGAACCGGATAGGAAAGGTCTGGCTGTCGTCGCGGTAGGACGTCTTGAAATCTCCGGCCTCACGGTACAGCATCTCAGACCCTCCCCCCGGTCATGCAAAAGGGCGCAGGCTTCCCACCGGAAACCCGCGCCCCATGAATTGCGCCGTGCGCCGCCGTCAGGCGTGCGCGCTCTCCTGCTGCACTGCGCGCGCGCCCACCGGCACGTCGCGCGTCAGCGCCACAACCTGCCGCCGCGTCCAGACGCCCAGCCCAAGCCCCACCAGCGACAGCACCGCCACCAGCCAGAACAGCGGATGCTTGTCGATGAACGCCAGCACCGACAGCCCCCCGAACACCCAGAACGCCGAGAACGCCAGCGTGCAGGCGATTGCCCAGAACTTCCTCATCCCCCGACTCCTCCCCGAGCCCGGCGCCAGATGCGCCAATACGTCGCAGAGTAGAACGGGCGCGGGTTGCCCCTGTCAACCTGTATTCGCAGTGCAGAATATGTGTGTCGGCTGCGGGCCCCGCTGGCCGGACACTTGCGCGGATGATGGTGCATGCCATGGTCATCATACCCGCTCTATGATCTTTTCGCCGAACAGCCCCTGCGGGCGGAACACAAGGAACACCAGCGCCAGCACATAGGCGAACCAGTTTTCCGTAGCCCCGCCGATCATCGGACCGATGAAGAATTCAAACAGCTTTTCCCCGACCCCGATGATCAGACCGCCGACGATGGCACCGGGAATGGACGTGAAGCCGCCCAGCATCAGCACCGGCAACGCCTTGAGCGCGATCAGGCTGAGCGAGAACTGCACCCCCGATTTCGACCCCCACATGATGCCTGCGACCAGGGCCACGAACCCCGCGATTGACCAGGTCAGCACCCAGATGAAGCGCAGCGAAATGCCCACCGACAGCGCGGCCTGATGGTCATCGGCCACCGCGCGCAGCGCCCGGCCCTGCTTGGAATACTGCGAGAACAGCGTCAGGCTGACCACCAGCATCACCGCCACCACGGTCGCCACGATATCCAGCCGGTCGATGAAGAAGCCGTAGCCAAAGACGTTGTAGGTGAAATCGTCGATCGCACCCGACATGCCCTGCGGAATGCCGACATCCAGCTTCTTGATGTCGGCGCCCCACATCACATCGCCCAGCCCTTCCAGAAAATAGGCCAGCCCGATGGTCGCCATGAACAGGATGATCGGCTCCTGATTGACGAGGTGTTTGAGGATGTAGCGTTCCACAAGGATCGCCAGCCCCACCATCACCACCGCCGTCAGCAAAATGGCCAGCACCGCGGGAACCTGCCAGCCAAAGCTGTGCAACTTGGTACCGAACACCGCGTTGATCAGATGGGCGAACGGGATCTGCCCGTTCTGAATGCCCACCAGCGTCAGTGCGGCGAACAGCGCGAGCACGCCTTGGGCATAGTTGAAGATGCCGCTGGCCTTGAAGATCAGCACGAAGCCCAGCGCCACCAGCGCATAGAGCACACCGGCCATCAACCCGTTCAGCGTGACTTCGATGGCGTAAAGCAGAGTGTCAGGCATCACGGGGCTCCGATCGCAAAGATTGCTCGACGCGGGGAATGGGAGTAGAAACAAGGCACGGCTGCTATTTTCCGCCGTTTTTCACCCAACGCCTTGTCCTGCGTATTCACCATTCGGGAAGTAACATAATGGCCTCTCCGACACTGCGGACGGGATCGTCCGGCATTCACGTCGTCGCGCTGCAGATCCGGCTTAACCAGCATCTGGCCCCGGCCACGGTTCTCGTGTGTGACGGCAAGTTCGGCCCGCGCACGGCTGCGGCCGCCGTGGCCTTTCAGCGCAGCAAACGGCTGTCCGCCGACGGAATCGTCGGACCGCTGACATGGGCTGCCCTCGATCAGGGCAGGCCCCCGCTTGTCATGGTTGACCATACCCGCACCAAGATCGCCCAGCCGACCCCGTCGACCTGCTGGGCCGCCTCGACGGCGGTGATGAAACGCAGCACCGTGCAGGCCGTCCGCCAGCAGACCCCGGCTAACATGGTGGCCTCCGATGGCGGCTTGCTGAACGGGTCGGACAGCAACGATGGCGTCCAGCGCGGGCGCGCTTATGGCCAGATCCACGGGCTGCGGTGCCACGCCCCGATGTCCTGGACGACGGGCGGCCTGATGGGCCTGCTGCGTCGCAGTCCGGTGATGTTCGACATGCTCTGGAGCGTGGGCGGCTATACCTCGGGATTGGGCAGTCCCGGCCACATGATCGTGGTGGCTGCCGCAGTCAGCGATGGCAACCCCAACGGCGGCACCACGGTGCTGCGCGTGCTGGACCCCTGGCCCCCCAACGTGGGCAAGGACAGCTGGGTTGATTACACCACCTGGATGCAAGAGGTGCCGACCCGCACCTACCGCCTGTTCGACAAGGCTTAGGCCCGTCTGCGCCGGGGGTCGGTCAGTCATGGCTGACCCCCAGATAGGCGTCGATCACGGCCTGATTGCTGCGGATTTCGTCGGGCGGGCCATCGCCGATCTTCTTGCCGTAATCCATCACGACAACGCGGTCGGACAGGTCCATCACCACGCCCATGTCATGTTCGATCAGTGCGATGGTCGTGCCGAATTCATCATTCACATCAAGGATGAAGCGGCACATGTCCTCTTTCTCCTCGACGTTCATGCCGGCCATCGGTTCATCCAGCAGCAACAGCATGGGCTCCGCCGCCAGCGCGCGGGCCAGTTCCACCCGCTTTTTCAGGCCATAGGGCAGCCGCCCCACCGGAGTCTTGCGGATGTGCTGGATCTCCAGAAAATCGATGATCTTTTCGACCTTCTCGCGGTGGCCATCTTCTTCGCGCTGGGCGCGGCCCCACCAGACTGCCTGGTCCAGCATGCTGGATTTCGTCATGGTCAGGCGCCCGGTCATGATGTTGTCGAGCACCGACATGCCTTCGAACAGCGCGATGTTCTGAAACGTGCGGGCAATGCCCTGCCGCGCCACCTCATAGGGTTTCATCTGCGGGCGCTTTTGCCCGCGAAACCACACCTCGCCCTCCTGCGGGACATAGAACCCCGAGATGACGTTGAGCATGCTCGACTTGCCCGCGCCGTTCGGGCCGATGATCGCCCGGATTTCACCTTCGCGGATGTCAAAGCTGATATCGGTGATCGCCTTGACCCCGCCAAACCGCAGCGTGATGTTGCGCATCTCCATCAGCACCGGGCCGATCCTGCGCCCGTCCGGCGTGATCCAGCCCTCGGGGTTCTTCATGTCGACAGCGGCGTTCATGCGGCCTCCCTCCGGGTGGTCTGGCCGGCCGTCACCTTGGCGTCGCGCAGCTCCAGCGTGGCGCTGATGTGGCCCTTCCGCCCGTCCTCATAGGTCACTTCCGTGCGGGTGCTGATGGTCTTGGCGCCGTCATACAGCGCCGCGATCAGGTCGGCGTATTTCTCGGCGATGATGTTGCGGCGCACCTTGCGGGTGCGGGTCAGTTCGCCATCGTCGGCATCAAGCTCCTTGTGCAGCACAAGGAAGCGGTGCACCTGACAGCCCGCCAGCATCGGGTCTTGCGCCACGCTCGCGTTCACCTCCTCCACATGCTTCTGGATGGTGTCGAGCACGCGCGGGTGGCCCGCCAGTTCCTGATAGCTGGAATAGGCGATGTTGTTGCGCTCGGCCCAGTTGCCCACCGCTGTCAGGTCGATGTTGATGAACGCGGTGCAGCGGTCGCGGCCTGCACCAAACACCACCGCCTCCAGGATGTTGGGGTAGAATTTCAGCTTGTTTTCCACATACTTCGGCGCGAACAGGCGGCCATCGGCCATTTTGCCCACGTCCTTGGCGCGGTCGATGATGCGCAGATGCCCGGTGCTGGCTTCGAAGAACCCCGCATCGCCCGTGGCGACCCAGCCTTCGGCATCCTTGGTCGATCGGGTGCTGTCGGGGTTCTTGTAATACTCCACAAAGGTGCCGGGCGAACGATAGAACACCTCGCCACTGTCAGCGATCTTGACCTCCACGCCGGGGCTGGGCACGCCGACCGTATCGGACCGCACCTGGCCGTCGGGCTGCTGGGTTATGAACACCGTGGCTTCGGTCTGGCCGTAAAGCTGTTTCAGGTTGATCCCGAGCGAGCGATAGAAATCAAAGATCTCGGGCCCGATCGCCTCGCCCGCCGTATAGCCGACGCGGATGCGGCTAAAGCCCAGCGTGTTCTTCAGCGGACCGTAAACCAGTAGATCGCCCAGCGCGTATTTCAGCCGGTCCATGCCCGACACCGGCTTGCCGTCCAGAATGGCGGGGCCGACGCGGCGCGCTACGGCCATGAACGTGTCGAACAGCCATTTCTTCATCCGGCTGGCATCTTCCATCCGGATCATCACCGAGGTCAGCTGCGTTTCGAACACCCGCGGGGGCGCAAAGAAATAGGTCGGCCCGATTTCGCGCAGGTCGGTCATCATGGTGGCCGGGCTTTCGGGGCAGTTCACGCAGAACCCCGTCCAGTAGGCCTGGCCGACCGAAAAGATGAAGTCCCCCACCCAGGCCATCGGCAGATAGGCAAGAATGTCGTCGTCAGGGCGCAACTTGTCGAACTCGCTGGAATTCTTTGCGGTTTCGATCACGTTGCGGTTCGACAGCACCACGCCCTTGGGCTTGCCGGTGGTGCCCGAGGTGTAAAGCATCACGCCGGTGTGGTCCAAGGTCAGCTCGGCGATGCGGGCATCCAGCTCGGCATCCACCCGCTGATGGCCGACACGGCCTTCCTCGGCCACGTCATGCAGCCAGTTCAGATGGGCATGGTCGTATTTCCGCATGCCGCGCTTGTCGTGATAGAGGATGTGGGTGATCGCAGGCAGCCGGTCCTGGATTTCCAGCACCTTGTCCACCTGTTCCTGATCGCCCGCGATGACGAACCGCGCGCCGCAGTGATCGAGCACATAGACCATCTCCTCGGCCACGGCATCCTGATAAAGCGGCACCGGAATGGCACCGCACATCTGCGCTGCCACCATCGACCAGTACAGCGCCGGCCGGTTGCGCCCGATGATGGCCACATGGTCGCCCCGGTCGATGCCAAGGATCATCAGGCCACGGGCGATGTTGCGGATCTCGTCCGCCGCCTGCGCCCAGGTCCAGGTCTGCCAGATGCCGAATTCCTTTTCGCGGAACGCTGGCTTGGCGCCGTGCAGACGCACGTTGCGGGCCAGCAGCGCGGGAACAGAACACAGCGCGCCGGATGGCGGTGTTTGCGTGACCACGATGTTTCCTCCCTTTCGCCGGGGTCCGGCGCAAGACCATTGCGAGGCGTCGGGCGCCTTCTTGTCTGGTTGACACCTTCTGTCAGGGCGAAAGATTGCCTGACTTTTTCGCAATCCTTACGAATTCTAACCGGCAAAGACAGGGGGTTTCCGCAAGGCGCCGCCGGGTGCTAGTGCTTGGGGGTTGCGATGCCGGATCGGGCAGGGCCGGGGGTTTTGCACCCCCGGACCCCCGCAGGATATTTGGATCAGAGCGAATGGGCGCCAGTTTCAGGGAGGGCCGATGCCGCTGACGGATGATGACCATGCCAATCTGACGCGGGCGGGGTTGAACCTGATCCAGCAGGCCCTGTCGATCTTTGACCGGGACCTGCGGCTGGCGCTGTGCAACCGGCGGTATCAGGACATGTTCGATTTCCCCGATGCGCTGGTGGCGCCCGGAGCGGCGTTCGAGGACACCATCCGGTATCTGGTGCTGCGCGGCGAATACGGCCCGGTCGCCGACGCGGAAGAAGCGGTGCGGGTGCGGGTGGACACGGCGCGGGCCTTCGTGCCGCATTACATGGAGCGCCAGCGCCCGAACGGGCGGTGGATTTCGGTCGAGGGGGCGCCCTTGCCGCATGGCGGCTGGGTCACCGTCTATACCGACATCACCGAGGTGAAGCTGCACGAAGGGTTGTTGCGCGCCCGGTCCGAGGAGTTGTCGGGCGAGGTATTGGCCCATGCCGAACGGCTGGCCATGGCCAACCGCCAGTTGGCCGCCACCAACGCGGCGCTGGAAGAGGCCAAGCGCGAGCTGACCGAGATGGAGGCGCGCACCCGGCTGACCACCGAGATGATGCCAGCGCATATTGCCCATGTGGGCCGGGATCTGCGCTATACCTATTCCAACCGGCGGCTGAATTCGGTGCTGCCGGGGCGGCCTTCGGACATTCTGGGGCTGACGGGGCGCGAGGCGCTGGGGAATGCGACCTTTTCCAAGATCGAAGGCAACCTGCGGCAGGCGCTGGCGGGCGAGGCAAGCGTGGTCGAATTCACCGACGATGACAGCGGGCGGCGGATTCGTGGCGCGTTCACCCCTGACCAGATCGCCGGCGGGCCGATCAACGGGGTTTACATCCTGTCGATGGATGTCACCGAAGAGGCGCAGGCCCGTGCCGCCTTGACCCAGACGCGAAAACGCGAACTGGCCGCGCAGCTGACCAGCGGGCTGGCGCATGATTTCGCCAACCTGCTGACGATCATCATGGGTTTGCAGACCCGGCTGCAGCGCATGCGCCTGTCGGCCGAGGCCGCCGACCAGGTGGCCGCCACCTTGGCCGCAGCGCGGCGCGGTGGCGTGCTTTTGGACCGCATCGCGTCGATTTCCGGGCGGCGCGACCTGCGGCCGGTGCCGGTGGACCTGAACGCCTTCGGGTCCGAACTGCGCACGCTGGCGCGCGCGGCGCTGGGCGACCGGGTGGCGCTGGATATCCGGATCTCCGGCTTTGCGGGCCCGGTTCTGCTGGACCCCGGCGCGTTGCAGGATGCGCTGGTCAACCTGATCCTGAACGCGCGCGACGCGATGGGGCCGGCAGGGGGCCGCATCACGGTGACGGCGCATCCTTTGCGCGACACATGGGCCGAATTCGCCGTCGCGGACCAAGGCCCCGGCTTTACCCCCGAGGCGCTGGAGCGCGGGCTGGACCCGTTTTTCACCACCAAGGGGGGCGAAGGATCGGGCCTTGGCCTTGCGATGGTCTACGATCAGGTCAAACTGGCGGGCGGATCGGTGCGGTTGGCCAATGCGCCGGGGGGCGGCGCCGTGGTGACGCTGCGCCTGCCGCTGCGCGCGGTCGCCGCGCCGGTGGCGCCGGGGCTGGTGCTTTTGGTCGAAGACAGCGACGCCATCCGCGAATCGGTGCGCGAGATGCTGCGCGGATTCGGCCATGCCGTGATCGAAGCCTCGAGCGCGGACGAGGCCGAGCTTCTGGCCACCCTGCCCGGACTGCGGCTGATCCTGTCGGATATCAACCTGAAGGGCGCGACCACCGGCGCCGCGCTGGCGGAACTGCTGGCCGATGGCGGGTGTCCGGTGCCGATCGCGCTCATGACCTCTTTGCCGGCAAGCGACCCAAGGCGGGCGCGGGCGGAACGGCGCTTTGCGGTCTTGCCGAAACCCTTTGATGGGCCCACGCTGGCCGCGTTTCTGGCACGCCTGCCCATGACCGGAGCCGCCGCATGACGCAAAGCCATATCTCGATTCTGGATGACGAACCTGAAATCCGCCGGATGCTGGCCGACGCGCTGGAGGAGGCGGGCTACCGTGTGACCACCTTTGCCCGCGCAACCGAATTCGAGGCGGCGCTGAACCGGGGCACCCCGGATGTGTGTCTGGTGGACCTTGGGTTGCCCGACCGCGATGGTCTGGCGGTGGTGCACCGGCTGGCGCTGGAATCCGGGGCCGCCATCATCATCATTTCCGGCCGCGCCCAGGTGCAGGACCGCGTGACCGGGCTGGAACTGGGCGCCGACGATTACATCATCAAGCCCTTCGAACCTGCCGAGGTGGTGGCCCGCGTCCGCGCCCGCCTGCGCAAGGGGCGGAGCGACGCGCCGCAAAAGGCGCCGCAGGTGGCGCGGTTCAATGGCTGGCGGGCCGAATTCGACCGCTATGTGCTGGTGGCCGAGGATGCCAGCGAAACGCCCTTCAGCCATGCCGAAGGCGAGGTGCTGCGCATGTTCCTCGACAGCCCGAAACGGCTGATCAGCCGGTCGCAAATGCAAGAAACGCTGGGCGGCGCGGCAGGCGAAAGTTTTGACCGGGCGATGGACGTGCGGATTTCCCGCCTGCGGACCAAATTGCGTGAAGACCCCAAGAACCCCCGGCTGATCAAGACGATCTATGGTGCCGGGTACATCTTTCTCGGCGATGTGATCTGGGGGTGACCGCACGCGTTCATCTGATCGTCAGGAACCCGCGTATACACTGTGCCACCTTTGTCGGAGTGCCCAGAATGCGTGTTCTTGCCCTGTTGTCTGCTGCGGCCCTGCTGTCTGCTGCTGCTCTTGCCCCTGCACGGGCCGAATCCCTGCGCATCGAATCGCGCGATGCCTTTGTGTCCTTGGTGAAGGAACGGTCGCTCACCCGGTTCGGCGTGTCGTTGAACGTGCTGCCGGACGGGCGCATCACCGGGCGGGCCTTTGGCCAGCCGGTTCAGGGCGCGTGGTCGTGGAAAAGCGGGTTCTTTTGCCGCACGCTGCAATTTGGCACGCAGGATCTGGGCGACAACTGTCAGGTCGTGGAAAAGCGGGGCGAGGCGCTGCGCTTTACCGCCGATCAGGGCAAGGGCGATTACGCCGACCTGCGCCTGCGCTGACACCCGCCGCAGCAAAGGAAAAGGCCGCGCCCCTTGCAGGGTGCGGCCTTTTCCTTTGCAATCCTGAACAGCGACTCAGCCCTGACGGGCCTTGTAGCGCTTCTGCGTCTTGTTGATCACATAGACGCGGCCCTTGCGGCGCACGACCTGGCAATCGCGATGACGCGTCTTCAGCGAGCGGAGCGAGTTGGCAACCTTCATGGCAGCTCTCCTGTCTTCGCGGCGCGGCGTGCGCGCTTTGGTTTCGTTCTGCCCGTTTCCGGGCGGTGGATGGTGGGCGCGACAGGGATCGAACCTGTGACCCCTACGAT
>JAUXPG010000247.1 GCA_030683915.1 Gemmobacter sp. | reverse complement strand
CACGGCGCGGCGGCGGCGGTCGGACGAGGCGGGAATGTGCAGCATCTCGCGGTATTTGGCGACGGTGCGCCGCGCAATCTCCACCCCTTCGCCCGCCATCCGCCGGGCGATTTCATCATCGCTCAGCGGCTTGCGCGGGTTTTCGGTGCCGATGAGTTGCCCGATGCGGTGGCGCACGGCCCCGGCGGAATCCGACCGGCCATCATAGCGCACCAATGCCGCCGTAAAGAAATGCTTGAGCCGGAAGCATCCTTGCGGGGTGGCCATCATCATCCCCGCGCAGACGCGGCTGACGGTGCTTTCGTGCACGCCGACCGCCGTCGCCACTTCGCGCAGCGTCATGGGTTCAAGGTATCCGGGGCCGCGTTCCAGAAACGCGATCTGGCGCTTCACGATTTCGGCCCCGATCTTGAGGCTGGTCCGGTTGCGGTGCGCGATGGCGCGGGCCAGCCAGCGCGCGACCGACAGGCGTTCGGCGATATAGCGTTCGGCATCAGGGTTGCGCGTGTGCGGGGGCGCCTGCGCCGGTTCCTGCGCGTGCACCACGATGGCGGGCAGGGTCGAGCGGTTCAGTTCAACCGTCCATCCTTCGGCGCCGTTCAAGGCGATCAGGTCGGGCGGCATCTGCGGGCTGTCGTCCAACTGGAACCGGGCGCCCGGCTTGGGGTCGAAGGTGCGCAGCAGCCGAAGTGCGGGGCGCAGCCGGTCCTGTGGCACCCCGCAGGCGCGGGCAAGCGCGGGCATGTTGGCGGCCGCCAGCAACGGCAGGTTGTCCAACACCGCGTCCAGAACCGGGTCCAGCTGAGCGGTCGCAATGGCCTGCAGCCGCAGGCATTCCGCGAGGTTCCGCGCGAACAGGCCCGCCGGTTCGATGCGCTTGAGCAATTCCAGCACGGCCAGCGCCTCGGCCAGGGTTGCACCGGCAGAAGCGGCCACCTCTGCCGGGCTGCTGCCCAGCCAGCCGCTGGGTTCCAACGCATCGAGATACGCGGCCGCGATGCGGGCTTGCCGCGGGTCAAGTGCCATGCCCGCAATCTCGTGTTCCACATGGGCATAAAGCGACGGGCTGTGCGTGTCGGGCAGGGCGGCGATGCGGTCCAAGTCGTCATGGCTGCGGCTGCCCGCCTGTGCCGGTCCAGCGGCGGGCGGCGAAACCCGTGGCAGGCGCAGTTCGACAAACGGGTTTTCATCGACTTGGGATTCCAGATAATCCTGAAGTTCGCGATTGCCCATCTGCAAAAGCCGGATCGCCTGTTGCAGTTGGGCAGTCACCACCATGGTCTGCCGGGTTTGATAAGATCGTGTAATCGCAAGGTGCATTGGGTCACTCCGTTCAGGGGCTAGATTCCCCGGCTGGGCCCAAAAAGCAAAAACGCAATTTGACAGGTCTAAAATGTCGGTTTTCCGACAGCCGAAAGACCGCCGGCTATTAAAAGAAAAGGCCCCGGGTTTTGACCGGGGCCTTTGTTTTTGCTCGGGTTTCCCCGCCATCAACCTTTGATGAGCGACAGGACGTTTTTCTGGTTGGAGTTGGCTTGTGCCAACATTGCCGTCGCTGCCTGGCTGATGATTTGCGACCGGGCAAGGTTGGTGGATTCGGTCGCGTAGTCGGCATCCATGATTTGCGACCGGGCGGCCGACACCGACGTGGAGATGTTCGACAGGTTCGAGATTGTGCTTTCCAGACGGTTCGAAATGGCACCGAGTTCCGAGCGCGATTGCGAAATCGCCTGCATCGCCACATCCAGCACCGTGATCGCCTTGGCCGCGCCTTCGGCGGTGGAGAGGTCGATCTCGGCGACCGAAGTCAGATCGGCGGACTGGGTGGCCTGCTCTAGGAAGCTCTCGCCGGCATTCGTGGCGCTGGCGCCTACCGAGAAATCCTTGGCCGATTGGAACGAAACCTGACCCGTGATCGTAGCCTCGGTCACGGCTTCTGTCGTATCGGTCAGCACGATTGGATTGGTGGTGGCGGCCGTCCCATCGCCAGCCAGTGCCGTGACCGTCATCTTCGTATCGTCGACGCCGGTATTATAGCCGGTGATC
The DNA here is from genome assembly GCA_030683915.1 of Gemmobacter sp. Lineage (GTDB taxonomy): Bacteria > Pseudomonadota > Alphaproteobacteria > Rhodobacterales > Rhodobacteraceae > Wagnerdoeblera. The sequence goes on along the minus strand of JAUXPG010000247.1, from coordinate 9,818 downwards.
TTGATGTCGTCGCCGTTGGCATCGGTCAGCGTGATCGACTTTTTGTCGCTGGAAATCGATGCGGTAACGCCGGTCTGGTTGGAAACGTTGTTGACCGCTTCGGCCAGTGACGAAAGATCGTCCTCGTCCGAGATGTTGACGGTGCCGATGGACACGTTGTTGACCGCAAAGGTCACCGTGCTCGGGCCGGTGAAATTCGACAGTTTGACATTGGTTTCCGCCGTGGCGGTCACGCCGGTCGACGCGGTGTTGTTGTTCACCTGCGTGGCAAGGCTGGCTGCCGACTGACCTGCGGCGGTTTCAATGGTCGCAGAACCGAGATAGCCGGTGATCGAGATTTTCGTGGAGGCCGCGATGGCGCTGGTGGTCCCGCTCGCGGCGGAGACGTTGGATTTGACCGAATAGGCGCCGATGTCGGTGGCCGAGGCGCTGGCGATGCCGATGCTCAGTGACTGGCCCTGATCGGCGCCGATCTGGAAGGTCTTGTTCTTGTAGGACCCGTCCAGCAGCTTCATGCCGTTGAAAGTCGTGGTTTCGGCGATACGGTTGATTTCCGAGATCAACTGCTTGGCTTCCGACCCAAGGCTGGCACGGTCCAGCGCGGTATTGGTGTCGGACGACGACTGGACCGCCAGTTCCCGGATGCGCTGGAGCATCGAGGTAATTTCCTTTTGCGCACCTTCTGCGGTGTTCACAAGGCTTTGGCCGTCGGTCGCGTTGCGGATCGCCTTTTCAAGACCCATCACCTGCGCGGTCATCTTTTCACCGATCGCCAGACCGGCGGCATCGTCGGCAGCCGAGTTGACGCGCAGCCCGGTCGAGAGCCGGGTCATGGCCTTTTGGTAATCGCCTTCCACCTGGCTCATGCTGGCCTGCGCGGTGATGGCGGTGATGTTCGTATTGATGGTCGTCATGGGGGCCCTCCTGTTCAGGCGATCACGCTGGTGGCGATTTGGCATCGGCCCGGCGCATGTCAGACTGAACGACCGGCTCCGGGAATGTTTAGCGCAGGTGCCGAAAAAGCCGGTGGCGGCAGTCGCACGGGCGCGGGGGTAAACCTTTGCGCGGAGGGGCCGTTTCAGGTGGGGCAAAGGGAGCAGCGCCATGGCCTTGACCGACATCCTTTCGGCCCTCAACAAGTCCGGGTCGGGCATCAACCTGAACCAGCTTGCGTCGTCCCTTGCCGAAGCATCGGCGGCGGCGCCCAAGGCCGCGGCGGAAAAGCAGGCCAGCCGGTCCAGCGTGGCGGTGTCGGCGCTGGGGTCGCTGCGCGCGCAGCTGGCCGGGCTGGCCGAAACCGCGCGCGCCATCGCGGCGCAGGACCTATTGTCCATCGCCAGCAGTTCCAGCGCCGTTCAGGCCAGGGTCACAGACCGCCCCATGGTCGCCAGCGCCGCCAGCACGGTCGAAGTGTTGCAGCTTGCAAAATCTCAGGTACTAGAATTTTCAGGGTTTTCTGCCCGGAACCAGACCGTTGGCCCCGGCACCATCACGGTCGAGGTGGGTGTGTGGTATACCCCCGAAAACGGGGGCGAGGCATTTGCCTCCAAGCCCGGCACGACGGGCGTAACGATCGAAATTGCCGAAGGCACCACCATTGAAGACCTTGCAAAGCGCTTGTCAGCGTTGCCCGGCGTTTCGGCGGCCCTTGTGGACAAGGGCGATGGTACATTCTCCCTTGGTATCCTGAGCGAAAGCGGCGCGGGTAACGCGCTGCGGCTGACGACAACCGGGGCAGGGCTCGCGGCATTCGACACCACCGCGCGCAATGCCGATGTGCAGGTTCAGGCGGCGCGCAACGCGATGCTGACGGTGAATGGCGTGCTGATCCAGCGCGAAACCAATCAGATCGAAAATGCCATTCCCGGCCTGTCGCTGAGCGTTTCGGCTGTGACCGGGCCTGTCACGATTGCGGCGGGACGCAACGCCGGGGTGGCACTGGCCAACCTCAATGCGCTTGTGGGGCAGATGAATGCAGCCCGCGACATGCTGTCGTCGCTGACCGCGCGCGGGGTGACAGAGGCATCGGGGGGGGCCTTGGCGGGCGACCCCGCGCTGCGCCAGATTGCGCAGGATCTGGACGCGCTGTTGCGTGCGCCGCTTCCCGGCTACGGCCCCAAGGCACCAAGTGCCGTGGATTTCGGCATCCGCAGCCTGCAGACCGGCGCGCTTTTTGTCGATCAGGCCGCGTTCCGCAAAGCCTTTTCGACCAGCCCCGAAATGTTCGACGCGCTGTTCTCGGACAGGCTGCAGGGCGATGGCGTGGAGATCGGCGGTGTCGTTCCGCCCACCTTTCTGCCCGGGAGCTATTCGTTTCGTCGTGACGCGCAGACCGGGCAGGCGACGCTCGATGGCCGGCAGCTTGTTGGCCTTGATCTTGGGGATGGTCGTCACACCTACATCTCGCGCAATGGACCTGCCACCGGACTGATCCTGACGGTGGCAAATGATGTGACCGATGCCCGGATCGATCATGGCCAAAGTCTGGTATCGCGGCTGGACGCGCTGGTGTCGCGCGCGGTCAAGGCCGGGGGTGCGCTGAGCGCCGCGTCAGACCGCTATGAAAAGGTCGCCACCACCGCGCAGGCCGAACTGCTGCGGATCGGCGAGCGGGCGAAGACCCTGCAAGACCTTTATGTCAAACGTTTCGCGGCGATGGAGCAGGCGGTCAGCCGGTTCAACAGCACATCCGCGTATCTGGACTCGCTGGTGACGCAGTGGAACAAGGACGATTGACCCCGGCGCTGGCCGTCGCGCTGTTTCTGGGGCTTGCAGGCCCTTGCGCGGCACAGGCCGCAGACGCCTCGGATTTTGGTCAGGCGCTGGCAGCGCACCGCGAAGGTCGGGCCGGGCAGGCCGCACAGCTGTTCCGCCGGCTTGCGGACGCAGGCGACCCCGAGGCGCAATACAACATCGCGGTGCTCTACCTTGCCGGGCACGGCCTGCCCCGCAATGACCGCGAGGCGCTGTATTGGGCGTGGCGCGCCCGGCTGTCGGGCATTGCCCCGGCAGCCGCGCTGATCGCCCGCATCACCGCGCAACAGGCGGGCGCCGACATGGGGCCACTGGCCGACCGGTTGCTGAACGACCTGTCCGAGGATCTGCGCCACGGGGAACCCCGCGCGGTTCTGGGTGCGGCGACCCTTGCGGCGCAGCTGCGCACGCCGCCCGATCTGGGCGAGGCGTATTTCTGGCAGTCGCTTGCCGCTGCGCTGGACCTGCCGGGCACCGACCGCGCCGCCCTGGCCGCCCTGCGCGACCGAACGCTGTCGCAACTGCCGCCCGATCAGCGCGATGCGGCGCAGGACGCGGTGCTGCACCGCTTCGGCGACTGGTGCGCTGCCAATCCGGTGCCACCAGATGCCTGCGCCGCCGTCCGGTAATCCGGGCGGCGGCGCTACGGGGCCGATCCAAAAGGCAGCGGGGTTCAGTGCCGGCGAAACAGCGCCCTTGCGCGCGCCATGTCGATGGGCATGTCCAACTCGTGCGCCATGTCGTCGGATGTGCTGCCGGACCCGACATACTGGCCAGCGACTTCGATCATCCGGTCACCGATCATCCACTCCAGATCGTTGCGCGACACGGCAAGCTGGTCTTCCATGCGTTTGAACAGCCGGTCAATTTCGCTGCTCTGGCGTTCGCTGATATGCAGGATGCCGTCGATCCGCGAACCAAGGTTTTGCAGGTCGGCGGCGTGTTGGCGATGGTGCCGCTTCAGGTAAAGACGCACTTCGACCAGAAGAAGCGTGGCGACCACCAGCACCACGGAGACCGCCAGAAGGGCAGACGCTGCGGTCATTGAGGTTGTTCCTTTCTCTCAGAACGAAAGTTCCATGATGTTTTGCGTCAGACTATCCGCGATCACGTCTGGATCGGGCCGGTAGCTGCCGTTGGCGATGCCTGCGCGCAGGCTGTCGATGCGCGCGCTGTCCTTGGGTGGGCCTGCCGCCAGTGCAGGCGGCAGGGCCTGTGCGCCAGCGCTCAGCAGCACCGTCTCGCCGGTTGAGGGGCGCGGGGTCGGTGCCGTCAGGGATCTTTCGGTTTCGGTGGTGGCCGGATCGGCCTGCACCATCACGCGGCCTGGCTGGATATTGATTGGCTGAACCATGATCTGTCCCTCACATAGCCACAAGAACGGCAGCGGCTCAGCCGGTGTTAGGTGCCAGCGAAAGAAAATCTTCGCCTGTTACCCGGGCGCGCAGGATGCGGCCACTCGCGGGGTGGCGCACGCGGATCATCTGCCCCGCCTCGCCGTCTTCCATCGGCATCATCAGCACCTCGACACTGACGCCTGCGGTGTCCAGGCGGAGTTTTGCAGGGTGCCCGGCGCGCACCGCATAGGCGCGTTCCAGATTGCGGGCCAGAAAGGGCTGACCCTTGCCAAGCGCCTGACGCACCCGGCGGCCGACCAGCGGTGCCGCCGCGTCAAAACTGTCGGGCCCCACCTGCTGCGCCATCGGTGCCAGTACGACATCGCCGGGGCCGATGATCTGGCCCCGCGCCAGTGGTGCGACGGTTACGGCCATCCACCGCCCCTGCGACTGCGGGGCCGCAGGTGTCGGGCGCGGCACCGCCGCTGCTGCCCCTGCCATCCTGACCCTCCGGGTCCAAGCGGGCGCATCGCAGCGGAGTTCCGCCTGTGGACCGCCTGCGCCGCGCGGGGCCGCAGTCACGGGGTGGTTGCAAGCGGGCAGGGGCCGGGCGGGCATCACTGCGCTGGCCCCATCCCACCCGGCGGCGGTCAGCGCGGCCCTGACCTCGGCCTCGCTGGCGGCGGACAGGGCGCGGGGTGCCAGACCGCAAAGCAGGGCCAGCGCCAAGGTGGCACGCAGCGTCATGGCGCGGTGTCCAGAAACTGCACCGCCCGCCCGGCAAAGGCTTTGGCAGGGCGCTGCGGGTCCAGCGGGCGCAAGATGGCCGCGTCGGCTTCCAGCGCGGTGATTTCCAACAGTTCGGTGCTGGCGTCGCGGTCCGCGGTGAACGCGACCGCGCCCTGCGACAAGCCGTGCCGCCGCCCGATCCCAACCCGGATCTGCCCCCCCGATACCGCCATCCGCGCGCTGATCGGGCTGCACCTGACTGCCTGAACCAGCCGGTCCAGCGCAGGTTCTACGCCGGCGGTCAGGTCGGCGGCCAGCCGGTCGCGCCCCGGTTGGGCCAGCACCGCAACGCGCCCCAGCGCCGAGCCGCCGGGCAGCGGCACGCTGGCGCGCATCTCTTCGCGCGTCAGGGTGCCATCACCGGCAACAAGTGTGAGCATCATCTGCAACGTCAGCGCCTTGCCCGACGTCCCGGCGGCGTCGGTTGCCAGGTTGATCCGCGCCAGCAGGCCATGCGCGCCGGGTTCGATCCGCACCGCCGTCCCCGATCGGCCCAACGGCGCCGCGCCCGTTACCGCGACAGTCGCCGCCACGACGCCTTCGGTTGTTGCGCCCGGCAGGCGCGCAACCCTGTCGCGCAGGCGGGCAGCGATCTGGCGGGCCAACGGTTCGGCCCAGGCCGGGGCGCTGGGGGACACGTTGATTTCGGGCTGCAGCACCGTCAGCAGCACCGGGCGGGCGGCACAGCCGCCAGACCCGGCAGGCCCCACCTGCGCCGCGATCCGCACTTGCCGCCTGTCGCCCAGGAGCTGATCCTCGATCAGGCGGAACTCCAGCACACGGCCCACGGCACGCACGATAGCCGTATCCGACGTGACGACCCCCATAGAAACCGCCGAATGCCCGCGCACCTCGGCCCCGCCTGCCAGTGCGGCCTGCAGCAGCGCATCGGCCACGGCACGGCGGCGCGCGGCCGGGGCATCCTCCGGGCCGGACTGCACGGCAAGGCCCGTCACCTCGATCCAGCGGGGCCCCGCGTCAACGGCACCCGCAATCAGCGCCACGACGACCGCGATCAACGCCGACCGCATCAGCCGCCCTTCCGTGCCAGGCGGACGATGTACCCCACTGTATGCGGGTCGATCTCCAACTCCACCTCGTAGCCGTCGGCCTCAAGGGGGCGGATGCTGCGTGTCCGCGCGCCATAAAGCATGCCCGCGACCCGCGTCGCCAGCGCGTCATCGCGCAGCACCGCATCCCGCACCGTCGATTGCGCGTCCAGACTGACCCCATGAATCTGTTCGGCCAGGTCGCGCATCGCATCCATCCGTGCGGCACGGATCGCCAGAAGGCGCTTTTCGTTCATGAGTTTCGCCTTCTGCCCGGCCACCTGCGAATACCCCCGCCCGATCAGCGGCGTCACCGGAGCCGAAACCGGAAGCGGCGCCACCGCGTCCATCGCATCCTTCAGTTCGGCCAGTTGGCGGGTCTGGGCGCCCGCATCGGGGGGCAGCGCGGCCACGGCGGGCGGGTTCGGCGCGTCACAGCCGATCAGGGCAAGGCAGGAAAGGCACACAAGCGGCAGGCGATACATCGGGTTTCTCGCGAAGGGGGGGGCGACCGGGGCCGGATGCGAAGGTCCTGCAATCCGCGTGCCACCCGGCGCCCGCCCCGTGCGCGGCACGGTTTGGCACAGCCCTTGCACCGATCCCGCACAGAGCTTGCAAACCCGGCGGACACGACCATGCCCCAACCCCCACGCATCCAAGCCCATGCGATCCGGGCGCACCGTCGCGCCCGGCAAACGGGGGCGCTGTGATGGTGGCCACCCCTGCACCCGGCACAGCCGGGCGCGCCCGCCTGTCGGCAGGGCCGCTGGCCATGCCAATCGGAATTCTGGCGGTCCTCGCGATGATGATCGTACCGCTGCCGGTGACATTGCTTGACACCTTTTTCATCGGCAACATCCTGATTTCCCTGCTGGTGCTCATGGTCGCGGTCAATACCCAGCGACCGCTGGATTTTTCGAGCTTTCCCAACCTGCTGCTGGTGGCGACGGTTCTGCGGCTGTCGCTCAACATCGCGTCCACCCGCATCGTGCTGTCCGAAGGGCACCGGGGCGAAGGCGCTGCGGGCATGGTCATTCAGGCGTTCGGGGATTTCGTGAGCGGCGGCAATTTCGTCGTCGGGTTTCTCGTGTTCGTCATACTCGTCATCATCAACATGGTCGTGCTGACCAAAGGCGCCGGGAGGGTGTCCGAGGTCTCGGCCCGGTTCACGCTGGATGCGATGCCGGGCAAGCAGATGGCCATCGACGCCGATATGAACGCCGGTCTGCTCAGCGCGGATGATGCCAAGACCCGCCGGGCGGAAGTTGCGGCCGAGGCTGACTTCTACGGCTCGATGGACGGGGCGTCGAAGTTCGTGAAGGGCGATGCCGTGGCGGGCATCCTGATCCTGGCCGTCAATATCATCGGCGGCATCCTGATCGGCACCATGCAGCACGGGCTGACGCTGGGCGAGGCGTCGGAAACCTATGTGCGCCTGTCCATCGGCGATGGTCTTGTCGCGCAGATACCGGCGCTCTTGCTGTCCATCGCTACCGCCGTGATCGTCACCCGGTCCACGGCCGCGGCGGATATGGGTGGGCTGATCGCCTCGCAGGTCAATCTGCGGTCCGCATGGGCGCCGGTGGCAGGCGTTCTGGCGGTGCTGGGAATCGTACCCGGCATGCCGAACGCCATGCTGATGCTGGCCGCCGGCTTCGCGGGAATGATGGCGTGGCGCGCGGGTGGCGCGTCACCGCGCCGAGATGCAGGGCCCGGCGATGCGCCCCCGTCCGCCCCCGGCGCGCGTGGTCCCGCCGGATCAGGCGCCGCGCAGCCCGGCATCGGCGATGCGATTACCGCCGAAGAGGTGATGGACCATGCGCCCTTGTCGCTGCAGATCGGCTATGGCCTGATCCCGCTCGCGGGTGACGGCGAAGGCGGCGGGGTTCTTGTGTCCCGCATCACCGCGATGCGGCGCGATATTTCCCGCGCGCTCGGCTTTGTGGTGCCGGGTGTGCGCATCCGCGATGACCTGTCGCTGGCGCCCAATGAATACCGCATCCGCATCGGCCAGACGATCGTGGGCGAAGATGTGGTCTATCCCGACCGCAAGCTGGCCATTCCGGGTGGAAACTCGATCCGCAAGCTGAAGGGGATCGAGGCCAAGGACCCCAGCTTTGGCCTTGATGCGGTCTGGATTCAACCGCACCAGCAGGTCGAGGCCGAGGTTGACGACCACATGATCGTCGAACCTGAATCGGTGATCGCCACGCATCTGGGCCAGATTCTGGGCAAGAACGCGGCCGATCTGCTGGGCCCGGACGAGGTGCAGGGCCTGCTGGACAGTCTGGCACAGGCCGCGCCCACGCTTGTGCAGTCGGTGGTGCCGAAACTGGTGCCGCTGCATGTGCTGACGGCGGTGTTGCGCGCCCTGTTGGCCGACCGGGTTCCGGTGTCGGACATGCGACGCATTCTTGAAGGCGTGGCGCTGATGTCGGCGCGGCCGATGGCCCCGCAGGACATGGCCGAGGCGTTGCGCCCCGCCCTCATGCCGTTGTTGTTGCAGCAGATCTGCCCGCTCGGTCGGCCTTTGCCGCTGATCACGCTGGACCCCGATCTGGAACAACTGCTGCTGCGCACCCGCCGCCCGGCCCCTGACGAAGGGCTGGTGGTGGATGGCGGGTTGGCCGGAACCATCGTGCGGTCGCTTTCGGCGGCGCTGGAAACGGCCTTGGGCAACGGACAACGTCCGGTTGTCATCGTGGCCCAACCGCTGCGCCGCGCCTTTGCCGCCTTTTTGCGACCGCATCTGCCTGACGCCATCGTCATCGGCCTGAACGAACTGCCCGAAACCCGCCGCATCGAGGTCGCCGCGACCATCGGCGGGGTTTCGAGCCTGCCTGCGCAGGAGGCGCGCTGAGCCATGCCCCGAATTGTCGTTCGCGCCGCCGACACGGCGCTGGCCATGGATGAGGTGATCGACCGACTTGGACCCGGTGCCTTCATCCTGTCCACAAGGTCCGGCCCCGGTGGGGTCGAGATCGAGGCCACGTCCGATCCGGTGCCGACCGAACGGCCCGGCCGCAGCTTTGCCGAGGAGTTCGAGGCGCGGATGCAGGGCGCGGCCCTGCCGCCCGCGCTGGCGGTGGGCGGCCAAGCCTGGCTTGTGGCGGTGGCAGATGGCTTGTCGGGGCGGGCCGCGCGGTCGCCGCTTGATGCGTTGGCCGACCTTTACGGCAAACCCGGTCAGGTCTGGCCCACCGCCACGACCGTCCTTGTCGGTCCCGACGCCGAGGCACTGGACCAGACGGCGATGCGGTTGGCCGTGTCGTTTCGCCGGGCTGACCCGGAGTGTTCGCCCGAACTGGTCGCAGCGTTGCGCCCCGGCGCCGTATTGCCCCCCACCCTTCTGGCATGGGCGCGGCTGATGGGGCTGTCACATGCCGCGCTGAAGGCGGGCGGGCCGATGCTGGACCCTGCAACGCAGCCGCGCTAGTCACGCTGCCCGCAGATTCTGGCATCACCCCTGCCACCCTCGGGTGCCATGGCGCGGAGATTTTGTTCGTGCTGCCCACAGGCCAACACCCGCGCAGACTGGCGCGGGTGTTGGCGCCGTGGCGTGGCACGGGGGCAGGTGTTTGCCTGACAGGGCTTGAGCCTGACGATGTTCCGCAACCCGAAGAACTGGCGGCCATCGCCGATGCGGGCCTTTGCCTGCGCCTGCTGGCGGCGGGTGACGGTTTGTTTGACGCGCTCGCCGTCCCCACCGCCGACGATCTGGCCGCCTGGGCCGCCGTCTGGTGCGCCGAGGCTGGCATCCCGCTGCCCCCCCCTTTCCCGCAAAAGCCCAATGTCCCGCAACCGGCGCAGGAATTTCTGGCATGACCTATCTCGCTCGTGGTTATTCTTCGACTGAAGGCGCCGACCGGCGCGTGACTGAAAATCTGGA
>JAUXPG010000171.1 GCA_030683915.1 Gemmobacter sp. | reverse complement strand
ACCGTTCTGAAAGGATGCCGACGTGCGTAAATTGTTGCCGCTGCTCCTGCTGCTGATCGGATCTGGTGCCGGACTGGGCGCAGGGGTGTTTTTGCGCCCCCCGCCCGAGCCTGGTCCGAAAGACGCGCCGATCGCCGCGCCGGCGAAGCCGGAGAACCTGGAGTATGTGAAGCTGCCCAGTCAGTTTGTCATCCCGCTCATGGACGGCGGCCGGGTGGGCGCCTTGGTGGTGCTGTCGCTCAGCCTGGAGGTTCCGGAAGGCCAAAGCGACGGGGTGCATGCGCGCGAGCCCAAGCTGCGAGACGAATTTCTGCGTGTGCTGTTTGAACATGCCAACACCGGCGGATTTCGCGGAACGTTCACAGACTCCGCCAATCTGGTCGTCCTCCGCCGTGCGCTGAAGGAAGGCGCGGCCAAAGTTATGCGCGATCAGGTAACCGATGTGCTGATCACCGACATCGTGCGCCAAGACAGCTGATCAGCGCCGACTGTCCCGAAGTTTTTGCAGTACCTGCGCGCGCCCGAATGCGGCGCGCGCAGTCGTTTCTGCGACAAGGCGCCGGGCGTTTTCAGTCGCAAGCTGTTCGTTCAGCGCCATCCGCCGGGGCGCCGCCCAGCGTTCGTGCCGCAGGGCGGCCGCATCGAGCGCAGCGGCGGGCAGGTCCGACTCTTTGGGCAATGGCGCTGTAAGCCCGGCCAAACGGTCGCGGATTTGCGCGCAGGACCGGGCGTGAACCGACAGCTCCGCCAGTTTCAGATCGCGGATCAGCGCCGACAGTTCGACCAGTCGCTGCAGCCTGTCATCCATCACATCAACCTTCGCTGTGCGCCGCGTGCTTTTGCGCGGCGCCGCATCGATTCCGCAAACCGGATCGCTGCGGCGACCGGCCTGTAGAGGTCTGGCTGGATTTCCTGACCGATATCGACCGAAGCGTGCAGCGCCCGGGCGGTGGCCGGATCACGGTGGAGCGGAACCCCGGCCTCCGCCGCCGCTTCGCGGATGCGCGCGGCAACTTCGTCCACGCCCTTGGCAATGCAGACCGGCGCACCGCGCGCCATGCGGTTCCACTTCAGGGCCACCGCGTAATGGGTCGGGTTGACGATCACCACATCCGCCTTGGGCACATCAGCAAGCATCCGGTTGCTGGCAATATCCACCGCCTTTTGCCGCCGCTGCGCTTTCATCTGTGGGTCGCCGTCCGATTGCTTCATTTCATCCGTCAACTCTTTCCGGGTCATTCGGTGCTGGCGCGTGTGTTCGAACCGCTGCCACGCCAGATCCAACCCGCCGATGATCGACAGAATCACCAAAACGAGAAGCAGGAATTCAATGACGAGTTGCCCTAGCATTCCCGTGATCTGGGCCGGGCCCAGCGCCATCCCGGCGATCAACCCATCCATTCGCGCCATCGCATATGTGCCCAGTACTGCGGAAAACGTGACCAGCTTGACCACGCTTTTGGCAAACTCAAACAGCCCGTTGCGCCCGAACTTGTTGACCGCGCCCTTCAAGGGCGAAATCCGGGAAAGCTTGGGTTCCAACCGCGTGGGGGCGAAGACCAGCGCACGTTGTGAGACAAGCATGACCGCCACGGCCAGCAACGGCAGGGCAAACAGGGGAAGCAAACCGCCACCCAGCCTTAAGGCAAACGCCCCCAAGGGCGTGGGGTGACCCGACCCAAGAAGCGGTGCCAAGCTTTCGGCCTGATCCAGCACGACCATCAGGGCATCTGCGACGGAAATAAGGCTACCCGGGCTGCTCAGTAGAGCGAGGACCAGCCCCCCCACACCCGCCGCCGCGAGCAGGTCGCGGCCCATCGGAACCTCACCCTTGAGCCGGGCGTCAGCCAGACGGCGTTCGGTGGGCGCGAATTCCTTGTCTTCGTCCGATTGCTCCAATCAACACCTCATCGGGGAATTGCGAACGGGTCGGTGAGCCAGGTCTGCCACGCGGCCAGCCAGAGTTGCATCATCACTGGCGCGCTGACTGCAAGCAAGGCAAGGCCACCCAGCGTCAGCGCTGGCGCACCGATGAAGGCGACCATCAGAGCGGGCATGGCCCGGTTGATCGCGCCCAGTGCGATGTTGTAAAGCAAACCGCCGATGACAAAGGGCGAGGCCAGCGCGAATGCCAGGGCGAATGACTGCCGCACTTGCGCAAGCCCCCAAGTCGCAGCGTCCGCGGCGGCGGGCAAGCTGCCTTGCGGGACCAGGTCGTAGGACATAATCAGCGCTTCTGCCGCCCGCAGGTGTAAGCCGACAGCGAAGGCCAGCGCCAATGCCGCCATCGTCAGCAGGTTCGAGATGGCAGGAAGCGGCTCCGCCCCCGCGCCCGCGAACAGTTGCGACAATGAGGTCGCCTGAGCCGCCATTGCCCCTGCAGTCTGCAAAGCAACGACGAACAGGCGGAATCCCGCCCCAAGCAACAGGCCGACGGCGGCTTCGGCCAAAATGGCAATCGGCGTGGTCTGGACCGGATTGGCAACCGACGGCGCCACAACGAGTGTCAGCCCCAGCGCGGCGCCAAGCCGGAACCGCGCTGGCAATGTCTGTTCGCCAAAGGCGGGCAACAGCGCGAGGACGGCCCCGACACGGACAAAGGCCAGAAACCCGGACCAGAACAGCAATTGCCCTTCGCCCTCGATCCAGTTCAGCGCCTGATCCGTCAGCATCATGCGGCAATCACTCCGACAAGCGCCGGGCGAGCCTCGGCCCCGATCTCGTCGTAAGACAGCACAGGAACAGGCAGACCGCGCGCGCCGGCGACGCTGCGCAGAAACCGTCGGCGCAACGACGAGGTGACAAGCGCAGGATGAATCCCCAGGTCCGCCGCACGGGCAACCTGAACGCCCATCGCGTTGGCCAGGCGGTTGAAATCCTCCGGCGGGAGCGCAACGTCCTGCAACCCGCGATCTCCGTCAATCTGGTAGCGTGAAAACGCCTGCTCCCATTCCGGCGCGAGCTGGATCAGGGGAATGGTCCCGTCGCTGCGTTTGAGGTCCGCCACCAGTTGAAAACCAAGCCGCCTGCGGACATGTTCACAAATCGCTTCAGGCGCCAGCGGAGCACCGCGCAGTTCGGCAATTGCTTCCAGAACCAATGGCAGATTTCGCACCGAAACCCGTTCCTCGAGCAAGAGCCGCATCACCGTCAAAAGCGTGTCGACCGGAACCTTGTCGGGGATTAGTTCATCCAACAGGCGGCGGTTGGCGTCGGCGCGGTCGGGATCCGACAGTCTGGTGAATTCGTCCAGCAGACGGCGCACCCCTTTCAACGTCAGCAAGCGCGCGAGGTTGGCCTTTAGCACCTCAAGCAGATGGGTCGCGAGCACTTCGGCGGGCGACACCACGGTCAGACCCGAAAGCGCCGCGTCTTCGTGCCGGTCCGGCATGATCCAGCGCGCCGGTGCACCATAGACGGGTTCGCGCACATCTTCACCTTCGGGGGCCTCGCCTTTTGCATCGGGCAAAAGGACAAGCGCACGGTCTGGGCGCAGCGTGGCTTGCACTACCTCTACCCCTTGGATCCGGATGCGGTAGGAACCGGATGGCAAGCTAGCCTCGTCCGTCAGGCGCATGTCGGGCAGGATCACGCCGAACGTGGTGGCGACATGGGTGCGGATCGAGGCGATGCGGGCATCAAGCCCGGTTCCCGGATCGAGCACCATGGCAACCAGATCCGGTGCGAATTCGACGTGAATATCATCAAAATCAAGAACGTCCCCCATCGGGCGTGGGCGCACGGGTTCGTCCGCGCGAGGGCCCGGGATTTCGATTGCCGGGGCGCGGCGCCGCGTCAGCCACAGCGCGGTGGCCCCGAGAACGGCTGCGCCGGTAATGAATGGCACGAAGGGCAGGCCAGGAAGCACCGCGAAAACCGTCATCAAACCGGCCACCGTGCCCAGCGCCGCGGGATAGCGCCCCAACTGGTCGATCACAGCCAAATCGGCAGCCCCTGTCGCGCCGCCCCGCGCGAGCAGGAGTGCGGCCGCCACCGAAATGATCACGGCGGGAATCTGGCTGACCAGGCCATCACCAACGGTCAGGATGGCATAGGTTTCAAACGCTTGGCCGATCGGCATGCCGTGGCCAATTACGCCATTCGCCAGCCCGACCACGATGTTGAGCAAGGTGATCAGCAACCCTGCGACCGCGTCCCCCTTTACAAACTTCGAGGCCCCATCGAGCGACCCGTAAAAGTTGGTCTCGGCCAACTCACGCGCGCGGCGTTCCTTGGCCTCGGCGTGTGTGATGGCGCCTGCGTTCATGTCGGCATCAATCGCAAGCTGCCGACCGGGCATCCCATCCAGCGCAAAGCGTGCGCTGACCTCGGCCATCCGTCCGGCGCCCTTGGTGATGACCATGAAGTTCACGATCAGAAGCACACAGAATATCACCACACCCAACAGAACCGACCCACCCATGATGAAACTGGCGAACCCTTCGATCACCGCCCCGGCAGCGGACGTTCCGCTATGGCCGTCGGTGATGATGAGCTTGGTGGACGACACGTTCAACGACAGCCGGAGCATCAGACTGGCCAGCAGGATGGTTGGAAACGACGAGAACTCCAGCGGCCGTTCGACGAAGAGCGTTACGGAAAAGATCAGGATCGCCAGTGCGAAGGATGCCGCCAATCCGGTGTCGAGCATCCATGCCGGGACCGGCAGGATCATCATTACGATGACCGCCATCAGTGCGAGCGCCATCAGAACGGTCGGGCGGAACAGGTTTGCCGCAGACATGGTCGGCATGGTCAACTCCCGATCAGAGGTGCGGCGGCGCGGGCGAGAATGGGCCCCGTGCCGGTCATGCCTGGAACCAGCGACCCGGCGGCCCCGAGCGCGCCGGACTGCAACAAGGGAAACCTGTTCGTTGCCGCAGGCCTGACCAGAGGGGGCGCCATGTCTGGAAGGCCCAACCGAAGCGTTTCGACGCGGGCGCTGTAGCGCTCGGCTCGGTCCGGCGTGCGGGAGTGGTAGGCGCCGGCAGCAAGCCGCCAGTCCCCCAACTCCTGATAAAGTTTCAGAAGGAATGACGCAGCATACCTGGCATTGCGCAGTGGGTCGAACATTTCGCTGACTGAGGTGAATGCCGCGGCATGCCAGCGGTAATTGAGCTGAAAACATCCGACGTCGATATTGCGCGCGCCGGTTTCAACTGCGATGCGGACATAGGTTTCGGCGGCTTGACGGGTGTCGAACCACTGGCCATGGCCCGCCTGGTTGACCGCCCAAGGCCATGGGCGCAACGCGCCATCCTGTAGACGCCCAGTTTCCGCCAATGTGACCGCCCGTAACAGATCAACCGGAACGCCGAACTCGGTTGCGGCAACCTCTGCCGCCGCTTCGCAGTTTTCCGGCGTGGCCCGCGCCTGCACGGGCAGAAGACCTATCACCAGTGCGCCGAGGCATGAAACGGCATTGATGGTTCTGGTTCGGATGGAAAAGTGTCGCACCACTGTCACTTTCTGGTGGTTTGGATGTGGCAGCACGTCTTGCGGGCGGTGTTTCAGCCGCCCGGAACCGGGCGGGCTGCGAGCACCGCCGCGACCCCGTCGCGCGCCTTCAAGCTGTCGTCGAGAATGGCGCGGGCTTCTGCGAGCGGCCCTTGGGCAGAAGTGCCGTCTGGGGATGTTGCAGCCCGACTGTCGAGAAGCGCCTGCAACGCCGGGTCGGCTGGCGCCAACCCCTCCCATTGTTGTGCTCGGAATCGGACGCGTTGCGCATCTTCGGGTGAATCTGCCGCCGCCCAAGCAGCGGCGGCAGAGGGGAGATCATGCAGAAGTTCGAGCGATCGGGCCCGCAAGCGCTCGGCCTCGGCACCTTCAAGACCCGCAACACGCCGCAGCGCCTCGCGCCCGTCGCGCAGGTCAAGTGCGACCCGCGCCATCAGCAAATCGGCTTCCTTCGACGTGACGCCGTCTGCCCAGCGTCGCGCGCCTTCGGCAAATCCGGAGGTACGCAGCCCCTCGGAGACCACGAGGCGGACTGGACCTGGCAACTCGGTCAGCGGTGGGCCGGGGGGCGCAAGCGCCAAGGCCGCAAGGTCCAATGGGTCGCCTCGCTTTGCGAGCAACTCCCACAGGTCCGGGTAAAGCGCAGGGTCCTTTAACGCGAGCTCGCGAAACGCCCGGTCGGCCTCACCCGTGACCACGAGACCCTTGGCGACCGCCTGTCGCAAGGACACGGCCTCGGCAGCAGAGGTCCGCTCGCGCATCATGGCTTCCAGCGCTATGACTTGGCTTGGGTCCGGTGTCTCGCCTCGCTGCAGCTTGGTTTCGATCAGCGTGGCCAGCGCTTGCGCTGCGGCTGCACCATCGTCGGCCACAATGGTTTCCAGCTTGCGCTCCGCCGCCGCCTGCTGACCAGCGGCAAGGTCCAGGCGGGCATCCATCATGTCCACGCCATCCCCATGCGGCCCTTGGGCGCGGTCAATCGCATCGCGGACGGCACGGGCAGAATCGGCATGACCGGCTGCCAGAAACATTTCTGACAGGGCAGGACCAAGATGGCGTCGCAACCCGAGCGGCAACGCGGAAAAAGCCCGGATGATTGCGGCGCGGTTGAGTTCGCGCCCCGGCGCGATTCTGGCCTGCGCAAGGACGGACCACATGGCCGCAGCCGTGTCGCACCCCTGCATGCCCTCAAACGTGGTGGCCCCGGAGGCGCCATCGACGAGTGACCCGAGGGCGTCGAGAACCGCGGCCTCGGGATCGTCGCGACCCCAGAGCCGGATCAGGCTGCGTGCTTCGGCGCCAAAGCCAAGGTGAAGATGCAAACGCACCAACCCAATCAGCTGGTCGCGCACCGGCCTGTCAAACTCGCCGAGAAGTTTGGATTGCGCCGAGGCGAGTTGGTCGGTCGGGAGGCGCCCGTCGCCCCATGCTGCGAGATCCAGCCGATCATCGGCGATACAGGGCTGTCCCGAGGCCGTAAGCGTCAGGTCCGGAAGTGTTCCGACCGGACGGATCCGCAGTTGTGTGGGCGCTTCCCGTTTGCTCTCTGGCACCGCCAGCGGCGCTGCGGGCGGCAGTGCCGGGTCCGGTTGCTCCGGAGCGGGTAATTGCGCGACCTGCTTTATTGCACCGGCTGCAATGCCGCGCGACAGATCCCGGAGCAACTGATCGCGCATGGCCTCTGCCCGTGGGTCAGGCGAGGGCACCAGCAGCGGTGGGAAGAAGGCGGGGACCGCCGCCTTTCCCTGGGCCATAAGGTCCGGCAAGCTTGCAGGCACCTCGGGTTCCGGCACCAACCCGGCCGGGCGTTGCCGAGGGCGCAAGGTTTTGCGCGCGACCAGCGACGGCACGGCGCGCCCGGCCTCGGCCAATGCGCTTTCGTAGGGCGACCCTGCCGGTGCCGGGCCATCAAGAATGTCGACAACGATGATGCCCGGGCGGAACGGGGTTGCAATGGCGTGGCAGGCGCAGCCGAGACCAAGCCGCAGGACCCCGCTTTCCGGGTCGACCCAAAGCGCAGAAAGCCGATCCTGCGGAATCATATTGAACACCGTAGACACATCATAGCGCCACGCCGCCTTGCGGGCACGAAAGCCATATCCGTCATCGGTCCGGCCCAAGTCCCAGCCAGCGGGCTCGGGGAAGGTCAGCACCAGTCGGACAAAACCGTCATGCTGCCCGGATCGGACCGTGATCACCTGCGCTGACGCATAACCACCGAGCAAGAGCCAGAGTGCCAAGGCTATGCGCAGCATTCACGCGGCCTCCTGCTTCAGGGTGCGCAGCGCCTCTTCCAGATCGCCGAAACTGGGGCGGACGTGATGCGGCGTGTTCTGTCGCCCGACTTCAATGCAGATGTTGGGCGGGTGACGATGAAGGTTTGCGACCAGAACCTCGCGGATCAGGCTATAGAAATGCTGATCCTCTTCGACCACCGCCTTCACTTTGGTGGCAAAGGGGCCAACGATGCCATAGGCCAGAAACACCCCGAGAAAAGTCCCAACAAGCGCGCCACCGATCATCTTGCCCAGAATTTCCGGTGGCTGGTCGATGGAGGCCATGGTCTTGATCACCCCGAGCACTGCCGCAACGATGCCGAGCGCGGGCAGCGCATCGGCCACGGTCTGCAGGGCATGGCTGGGGTGCATGGCATGGTGGCGCGAGGCCTCCATCCGCTTGTCCAGCACTTCCTCCACCTGATGCGGATCGTCATATTTCATCGAGGCGGCGCGCAAGGTGTCGCAGATCAGATCGACCGATTCATGATCGTGCTGGATGCGCGGGTAGCGTGCGAACACCGACGACGTGTGCGGATTTTCAATATGCTCTTCCAGGGCAACCGGATTGCTGCGCGCGATGCGGATCAGTTCGAACAACAGGCACAGCAGATCCCGATAGTCACCGGGCTTCCACTTTGCGCCTTTGAACACTTTGGCCACGTCCTTGAGCGTGTGCTTGGCCGAACTGCCGTCGTTGGCCAACAGAAACGCGCCGGTAGCGGCGCCGCCGATCATCATCAGCTCGAATGGTAACGCCTTCAGGATGATTCCCAGCTTCCCGCCAGCGGCGAGGTAGCCGCCGAAAACCATGATGAAGATCACAGCTATGCCGATGATTCCGATCATCTTTTCCGTCCATCTATCGAATCTTCGTCCGAAAGGTCGCAGGCCCGGGTTAACAAACCGCCCTCACTCTCGCGGGACGAGCGCATTGCGACCAGCCAGCAGCACCGAAACCGTATAGGCCGCTTCGGGCGTCATGCCCGACATGACCGCCGCCGCCGCCTCGGGGCGCATGCGGCCGAGGAACCCTGCAGCGAACTCCGGCGCCATCGTTTCGAACAAGGCGGCCGCCTCCTTGGGCTTCATCGCTTCGTAGACCGTTGTCAGGCGCGTCAGATCGCCTTCGGCGGCCCCATCGGCCTTGGTCAAGGTGGCGGAAAGCTTGGCCTCGGCGGCCTCCAGGTCCTTGATGCGGCGGGTCAGCACCTCGTCCGCAAGCGCAAGTGCCGCCAGCCGGTCCTCCAGCGCCGCCTCGCGCACGGCGACCCGCGCCTCGCGCTGATTCAACGCTTCGATGAGCGCCGCCGGGGGCGCAGGGCAGGACTGTGGCGGCTGCGGCAACTCCACCTTTTCGTTTTGCAGCGGTGGGGTTACAGCGCGCGCTTCGGTCAGCCCCAAACCGACGCGGATCACCCCGGACGCAATCATCAGGCCGGCGAGGAAGAATAACACCCCGCGGATGGGGCTGCGGCGCCCACGGATCATTCCGCCGCCTCCGACTCGCGCCGCACCCGCGCGCGGACAAAACGCGGTCGCTTGTCAGCCTGTGGTTCGGTGGTCCGGTCTTCCGGGTCGGGCAGATCGTGCAGCGAGGAGACCAGAAGCTCCAGCCGCACCGCCGCCGCGTCCGCGCGATTGGTCAGATCCTCAAGCCTTCGGGTGGACAGGGCTGCGGCCCCCTGGGCGGCGGTCAGCGCCTTGGTCAGATCATCGACTTGGGCCGACAGCACGGCAATTGCGCCGCCCATACCATTTTCCAGCTGGTTGAACCGCGTCAGGCGCCGCTGCAGCACGAAACAATACACCGCCGCCCCAAACGCACCGGCCGCCAGCAAGACATCAGCAATCAGTTCCATCGCACCCTCCTTCAGTTCAGCACGAATTCCGTGACCAGCAAATCGCGGACCCGGCCTTCGCCGGTGACGATCTGGATTCGTCGCAGCATTTGCGCGCGCAGGCGGATGAGCGCGGCCGGATCGTCGAATTCCTGGGGTTCAACGGCGCGCAGGTAGCCGTTCAACAGGTCTAGAACCCTGGGTTTCAGCTTGTCCACGTCGGCCCGATAGGCGGTTTCCACCTCCAGTTGGGCGACGAATCGCAGATGCCGCGACCGCCCTCCGGCCCCGAGCGAAACCACCAGTGGATCGAGCGGAACGAAAGCGATGTCCGGTAGCGCCGAAGGCTGAGCAGGGGCGTTGTCGTCGTGGCCCAGAATCATGCCGGAGTACGTCGCATAAAACCCGCCGCCGCCACCGGACAATGCGAGGATCAGCCCAAGGATCAGGGGCAGTTTCGACCGTTTCAGGGCGGGGGCCGCCTCTTGCGGCGCGGTGCTGTCAGCCATGTCGTCCTCCGTTTCACGAGAACAGATATAGACCGCAGGTCACTAACTGATTGTTAAGCCAGATGGGCGAAGCATCGGCTCATCAGGCAGAAGCCGTGAGCGGAGAATCCGGTGCAACAGATGCTTTCCTTCTGGTCGGTGCTCGACATGCGACGCCGTGTGATCGTCATTGTGGCGACTCTGGCGATGTTCGCTGCAGTTCTTGCGTTGGCTCGGGTTGCCTCGACCCCGTCAATGTCGCTGCTTTATGCCGGGCTGGAACCTGCGGTTGCCGGGGACGTTGTGCGCGCGCTGGATCAACGCGGTGCGCTTTATGAGGTGCGCGGCGATTCGATCTGGGTGTCCGGCGGCCAACGCGACCAGCTGCGCATGTCCCTGGCGGGGGACGGGCTGCCGCAGACCGGGGGGGCAGGCTATGAACTGCTGGACCAGTTGTCCGGCTTTGGCACCACCGCGCAGATGTTCGATGCGGCCTATCTCAGGGCGAAAGAGGGCGAACTCGCGCGCACGATTACCTCCAACCCTTTTGTGCGAACCGCTCGGGTCCACCTCGCCGTGCCTGCGGCCCAAGGGTTTCGGCGCGATCAGAGGCCGAGTGCCTCGGTGACCGTAACGACGACGACGGGGGGGATCACCCCGGCGCAGGCGCAGGCGATCCGGCATCTGGTGGCGGCGGCGGTTGCCGGCCTTGTCCCGGATGCAGTGTCGGTCATCGACTCTGCGGCCGGGCTGATCCCCGCGGTAAATGCAGATTCGGGATTTGGTGATGGCAAGACCGAGGAATTGAAGCGCGCGGTGGAGCGGTTGCTCGAGGCGCGGGTCGGCCAAGGCAGAGCGATGGTCGAACTTGCGGTCGATGTAGTGACCGAACGGGAGTCGATCACCGAGCGCCGGTTTGATCCCCAGGGACGGGTCGCCATTTCCACGGAAACCGAAGAAAAATCCAATACCGCAACCGGCGCGCCTCCGGGTGTGACGGTGGCGTCGAACCTCCCCGAAGGCGATGCCGCAAAAGGCGAAGGCAGCCGCAGTCAGGGCTCAGAAACCCGCGAGAGGGTGAATTACGAGGTGTCGGAGACCGCGCGGGAACTTCTGCGGGCGCCAGGAGGCGTGCGTCGGTTGACCGCCGCGGTACTGGTTGACGGGTTGCGCACGCCTGAGGGCACGTGGCAGCCGCGCAGCGATCAGGAACTGGCGGACCTGCGCGAGTTGGTCGCCTCGGCCGTCGGATTTGACGAAGCACGTGGCGATGTCATCACCATCAAGTCCATGGAATTCGACATCGTCTCCGGGGGTGTCGCGGCATCAGGCCCCGGCTTCCTGTCGCAACTTGACCCTATGGCCCTTATCCAGCTGGGCGTGATTTCTGCGGTGATTCTGGCGCTCGGGTTGTTCGTGCTGCGTCCGCTGATGGCGTCTGGACGCGCCGGCTCGGGCGTTGCACCGCTGGCACTCCCACCTGCGGCGCCAGAGGGCGGCCTTCCGGTGCTGACCGGCGAAATCGATGACGGGTCCGGCCTGCCGCCGCTGACCGTCAGCGCCAGCCGCACGGCCGATGCCAACACCCCGCAGGACCCGGTCGAACGGCTGCGCCAGCTTATCTCGGAACGCCAGGCCGAGTCGGTCGAGCTACTCAGAAGCTGGATGGATGAACGCGAGGAGACCCGGTGATGGCGCCGCTCAAGCTCGAAGTGTTCGAAGCGAATGTCGGCGCATCACCAGCGAATACCACAGCCGTCGATGCCGCCGAAATTGAAGAGCAGCGGCTGGAAGCCTTTGAAAGTGGCTACAAGGCCGGGTGGGACGATGCGGTTGCCGCAAGGTCCGATGCCGAAGCCGAACAGCGCAACGAGGTGGCGCGTGCCTTGCAGGCGCTTTCGTTCACATTTCACGATGCGCGCGCCCATGTTCTTCATGCGCTCAGCCCGCTGATGGCCGAGGTCGCAGCGCGGCTTTTGCCAGTCATCGCGCACGCCGCCTTGCCTCATCTGGTGGTCGAGGCCCTCGGACCCTATGCCGAGGTCGCGTCGGAGGCGCCGGTGCTGATCCTGCTCAACCCCGAAGCCCGCCATCGCGTCGAGACGTTGATCGGAACCCAGTCGGGACTTCCGGTCAGGTTTCAGGAAACGGCGGATCTGACGCCTGGCCAGGTCAACTTGCGGTTGGGCGAAACCGAAACCCGCGTGGATCTGGATGCCGCCTTGGCCACCATCCGCGCCGCGCTTGAAGACTTTTTCGATCTTGCGGCAAAGGAGAACCGCCATGGATGAACCGATCGGGGCAGAATCCGCCCATCCCTTTGATCAGGTACCGATCGAGATCACCGTTTCGGTTGGTCGTGCGCGCCCACAGGTGCGCGAACTGCTCCGACTGAAGCGCGATGCCGTTCTGACGCTGGACCGGCGGCTGGACGACCCGGTAGAACTTTACATCGGGGACCGTCTCATCGCGCGCGGCGAGCTGCAAGAGGTCGAAGGCGAGTCCGGCGGCATGCTTTCCGTGCGATTGACCGAAGTCGCCAACCTGCGGGGAAATCCGTGATCCGTCTGGCCGCGCTGCTGCTATTGTTCGCGACCCCGGCCGTGGCGCAGGATCTGACGCTGACGGTTGGCCAGGACGGATCATTCACGACACGGACGGTTCAGTTGCTTGCGCTGGTCACCGTGCTCAGCTTGGTGCCTGGGCTGGCGGTGATGATCACCTGTTTTCCTTTCATAGTTACCGTGCTGTCCATCCTCCGCCAGGCCATAGGCTTGCAGGCAGCACCGCCGAACATGCTGATCATCACGCTGGCGCTGTTCCTGACATGGTTCGTGATGGACCCGGTGCTGACCGACTGTTGATTTTCACCCAGAACTGAGCCGGTTAGGCGCATAATTTTCACTGAGAACTGAG